>JBBIQF010000166.1:0-12750 GCA_037442445.1 Planctomycetaceae bacterium | reverse complement strand
TGGCCGGCACGTTCGCCGCGGTCGCCTCGGCCCGCATGGGCTGCAAGACGGCCTTGATCCAGAACCGGCCCGTGCTGGGAGGCAACGCCAGTACCGAAATCCTCGTCGCCCCGCAAGGCGATACCACCCGCGAGCCGTTGGACCCCGGCGAAGGGGGCATCATCGAGGAGGTCCGCGGCTCCGAGGAGGGCTATTCCGAACGCCTGCTGAAACTCGCCCAGGCCGAGCCCAATCTGGAATTGTTCCTCGATACCCATGCCACCGGCGTGGAGATGGCGCGCAAGGACCGGATCGCGGCCGTGTTGGCCCTCGGCGTGAAGACCAAGCAGAGGCTGCGGTTTGAGGGGGCGCTTTTCATCGACTGCACGGGCGACGGGGCCATCGGCGTCTGGGCCGGGGCCGAGTACCGCCACGGCCGCGAGCCCCGCTCGATGTACAACGAGTCGCTGGCCCCGGAACAGGGCGATAGCCATACCATGGGCGGCACCCTGCGCTACGCCACCGAGCTGCGTGCCCAGCCGGTTCCGTTCGCCGCCCCCGAGTGGGCCCATCGGTTCCCGCGGTGCGAAGATTTCGGCCCCGGCCGGCACCCGCAGCTCCAGTTCGGCGGCTGGCAGTGGGTCATCGAGTACGGCGGCATGCGCAACACCTATGACGATGCCGAAGAAATCCGCGACGAGCTGCTGCGGATCATCTGGGGCATGTGGGATCACGCCAAGAACCATTGCCCCAAGCTCCGCCAGCAAGCCCGCAACTACGCGCTGACCTGGGTCAGCCACGTGGTGGGCAAGCGCGAGTCCCGCCGCCTGCTGGGCGATTATGTGATGACCGAGCACGACATCGCCGGCCAGACGCTGTTTTTCGATCGCGTCTCCTACGGGGGCTGGGGTGTGGACCTGCATCCGCCGCGAGGATTCTACGACCCCGGCCCGCCGGCCGAGTTCTCGCACAAAGTGAAGTTTTCGGTGCCCTTCCGCTCGCTCTACAGCAAGGACATCCAGAACCTGATGATGGCCGGCCGCTGCATCTCCGTCAGCCACGTGGCGCTGGGAGCCACCCGGGTGATGATCACCTGCGGGCTTCAGGGGCAGGCGGTGGGCACGGCGGCGGGCATCTGCAAGCGCCGCAACACCACGCCCCGCGGCCTGCTCCAGAGCTACATCGGCGAACTCCAGCAGCAGTTGCTCAAGGACGGCTGCTACTTGATCGACCTGCCCAATACCGATCCCCGCGACCTGGCCTTGGGGGCCAAGGCATCGGCGTCCAGCACCGCCCCGCCCGAGGCCCTCAAACCGCCACGCCTGACTGTCCACCCGCTGAACTGCCCCCGCGCGGTGATGTTCAAGCACCCCGGCCCGCGGGTGGAAAAAATAGCCCTGCACCTCGTATCGGACAGCTCCAAGCCGGCCCGGCTGACTGCGGCGCTGCGCCCCGCATCGGCGTTGGGCGATTTCACGGCCAATACCGACCTGGCCCAGGCCACCGCCACCGTGCCGCCCCACAGCCGGGGGTGGGTCGAGTTTCCGCTTCAGGCCGAGGTGAAGCCCGGCTATTACTACGTTTGGTTGCCGCCGGCCGAGGGCGTGGGCTGGTCGCTGTTCGATCGCGCCCCGCCGGACACCGCCCGCGCCTACCGCAACGCCAAAGGATGGCAGCGAATGCCCGAGTGCTACACCATCCGCATCACACCGGGGCCCGCGCTGGAGGAGCCTCGGCTGGCCCAGCTTCCGCCCCGGGAAACCATGTTCGCCGCGGCGAACGTCAACAACGGGTTCGCCCGGGCCATCCGCGGCTGGCCCAACGCCTGGCGCCCCGACCCCAAACAGCCTTTGCCGCAATGGGTGGCGCTGGACTTCGGCCGGGAAGTGCCCTTCAACACCGTGCACGTGTCCTTCCAGACCAAGGCCGACCGGGCGGTGGATTTCCGCCTGGAGGTTCCCTCCGGTACCGGGTGGAAGACCGTGGCTGCGGTCCGAGATAATGCCCAGCGCCGGCGGGTCGTCGCCTTTGAGCGCACCAAAGCCGACCGCCTGCGCCTGGTGATCGAGAAGGCCGCGGGCGAGATGGGCGTGTGCGAAATCCGGGTGTACGACGAGCCGTAACCGAGCGGGCCCTCCGAGCCGTAAGCGCGATCGCCTGGCTTTCTGAGCCGGAATTGCTGGCGCCCGGCATTCGCCGAGAGGACCAACTCCAAACGACGAATGCCTACCGAAGGCCCAAACCCGATGTTTCTTAGGCAACGAGGGATTGCCTCCTTGCGTTGGATCAACTAGGCTACAGATATGCATACGATCGAGGAAATCCAGGAGGCTATACGCCGGCTTCCGGCCGAGGAGTTGGCGGCTTTTCGCGCCTGGTTCGCGGAGTTTGACGCCACCGTGTGGGACCGCGAGTTCGAGGAGGATGTGGCCGCGGGCCGGCTGGACCAACTTGCCCAGGAGGCGGTCGAGGATTGTCGCAAAGGGCGGTGTGTGGGCCTGTGAGACACCGCGCGACCGCCCGCTTTTGGCAATGCTATCGCGATGCCCCGGAGGATATCCAGCGGCTCGCCGACAAGTGCATCGCCCTCCTCCGCCAGGACCCCCACCACCCGTCCCTCCGGCTGAAGAAGGTGGGCCGTTTCTGGTCCGTCCGCATTGGCTTGCACCACCGGGCGCTGGCGGTCGAGGACGGGAGTGACCTGATCTGGTTTTGGATTGGGTCGCATGGCGACTACGAGAAGCTGCTTGGGCGCCAATGACCAGACTTAAGCTGCCATCCCTGGTAGTCGCTTGGTCTGAGCCGCAATCAGCGGTGCCCGTTCCCTCCGAGCCGGAAGCGCTATCGCCCGGCCCTTCTGAGCCGGGCCCGTAAGGGCCCGGTGGGATTGGCCGTTTAGCGACGCCCGTTTACGGGCGTTTGCCGCCGCAGGCGGGCCGTAGGCCCGGCGTTCACGCCGGGTGGGGTAGGCCATCCCTCGATAGCTCCCTAGTCTTGTCTTGTCGAGGCTCCCTATGTCAGGCCCGTTAACGGGCCTCCATACGCGATCGCGAGGGAGCTGGACCGGCGCTCACCGCGCCGCTGCCGCACTAGAGGCTCAACGGGCAGACGAGCCCCCTTAAGGGGGCTGACCGCAAGGCAAGAGAAAATCGCAAGCCCGCGCCGTCGAACCCGGCCTTAAGGCCGGGCCTACCGGCGGCCTTTGGAAGGAAAGGCCCGTAAACGGGCCTGCTTCCGGAGAATCGATCTTCGTCCTTCGGCAATCGCCATTCCCGTGAAACTGTAGCGATCGCATCGAGTGTACGGGGTTGCGGCGACTCTATCGGCCGGCTCGTCTCGGGCCGGCCGCAACCCCGCTGCGCAACCGCTCGACAAAGACTCACCTGCACGGCGCCTTCTGGCCGACGATTCTTTTGAGGCGCGACGTACCCGTCGGGCCGAGGGTCCCGGTGCCCTTGCCACGCCCGTTTGTGCGGGTCGGACCGGCCGCCTGGCCTGGCGGCCCGCCGTGCGTCGCCCTACGCTCACCCGAAAGGAGGCCACGGATGGTTCGCACACCCGTTTCGATGTTGGCCATGGCTGTCGCATTGGCGGCAGCTCTTGTGGCAGCCGAAAGCCGTGCTGGCGGCAATAGTCCTCAAGCGCCGTTGCCCGAGGATGCCGCGGCGCAGGCCCCGGCACCGCCGGCATTCAAATATTATGTGAATGGGCCTGGGGCGGTGCCCGCCCAGTTGTATCCGTCGCCCCGCCCCACCCCTCCGGTGGTCGGCCGGACGTACGTCACCTATCCTCCCCTGGCGCCGCAGGAGTTCCTGTATTCGCATCGCCGGGTGTACGTGCACCGCAATAGCGATGGGACCCGGTCGCGGGCCCGGGTCGTGTGGAACCGCTGGCCCGGCATGCCCGCTTTGTTCTCCACCTTTGGCATGCCCTACTGATTCGAGGAACCGCAAGCCATGAGACAGGTGTTGATAACCAGCCTGGTGGGCCTGGCCACTTTCGCCTGCCTGACGACCCCTGCGGCCGCCTGGGAGCGTCCGCGGGAAGCGGCCCGACGAGCCGCCGCATGTACCCCCTGGCACGGGCCGTATTATCACGCCGCTTGGGGTTCGCCGGTGGCGCTGGTGGTTCCGCCCACGGCCGAGTACCAGACCAAATGGCGTTGGGGCGTTCCCGCCACGCGCATCAGCCCGATCTACCACCAGTTCCAACTGGGCTATCCCGGCCCGGTGGATCCGAGCATCGGCCTGTACGCCACCCCGCGCTGGCCCAGCCACACCGATCAGTTCGGGGTGTATTACGTGCGTGGCCCGTGGTAAGCCACAACGGCCAGCGACCGCACCCACGCTGTCCAAGGGTTGCCAGGCGGCACGCCATAGGCTCTAGCGCATAAGCATGCCGCCGCTGACGTCCACCGTAGCGCCGGTCATGTAGCTGGCCGCGTCGGAGGCCAGAAACACCACCACCTTGGCCACTTCTGAGGTATCGGCGATGCGGCCCAAGGGGATGCGGGCCTTGTATTTCTCCGGGTTCTCGGTGAGCACCTTGGCGGTCATATCGGTGAACATCATGCCCGGGGCGACCGCGTTGACGCAGATACCATAGGGGGCCACTTCGCGGGCCAGGGCCACGGTGAAAGAGACGATGCCCCCCTTGCTGGCGTCGTAGGGGGCGTGCCCGGTGGTCGAGCCGCGGAAGGCCGCCTGGCTGGAGATGTTCACGATGCGGCCGGGGCGGCCGGCGCCGATCAGGTGGCGGACCATGGCCCGCGAAGCGAAAAACGTGCCCGTCAAGTTCACCTGGAGAGTCTCCATCCATTGGTGCGCCGTCATATCCTTGACCGGGCAGGTGGGGCAGATGGCCGCATTGTTGACCAGCACATCGACCCGGCCGAACCGCTCCACCACCTGGCCGAACATCGCCTCGACCTCGGCCTCGCGGGCCACATCGGCCGGGACGGCCAGGGCCTCGACGCCGAACCGATTTTCGATTTCGCGGACCACGGCCTCGGCCCGGGCCGGATCGCGGCGGAAGTTGACGGCCACGCGGGCCCCCTCCGCCGCAAACTCCAAGGCAATCGCCTTGCCCAGCCCGTGCGATGCGCCGGTGACCAGCGCCACCTTGTCGCGCAAATGAAGGTCCATTGCGATCGCGTGCCCTGTGCAACCTATCGGGGCTTTACCACACCCTATCGGGCATCCACCACCACGACGGTCTGGTTCAGCCGCGGGGCCGTGGCCGGGAACCGGAGTACGCCGCGGTCGGTCTGCGCCTCGACATAGTACTCCAGGTCATCCTGGGCGGCCTCGGCCGGCAAGGTCACCGCGTACACGCCGCGCCCTGCATGCTGGAAAGAAACCGCCCGGTAGTCGCCGGCCCCCAGGCGGCGCCAGCGCAGGGCCAAGTCGCGGACCTCGGCGCCGAGCACGGCGGCCGAAAGCGCCAGGCGCTCTCCGGCCGATAGCCCGGTGCGAACTACCGGCACCACCAGCCGGGGCGGGCCGACGTATTGCCGCGTCGGTTGCGCATCTGGGGGCAACGGCTGGTCGAGCAGCTTGGCCAGCTCGACACCCGGCTTGCCCAGTATCTCCGGCAGATTATGTTGCTGCCAGTTGGCCACGGTACCCATCTGGCCGGTGGTGCTCACCGTGGCCAGGAGATGGCGGTGGACTTCGGCCACTTCGGCCACCAGCCGCCGGCGCAGGGGCAAGACCAGTTCCTGGGCCAGCTTTTTCCGGCCGGCCGCATCCTTTTCCGCCTTGGCCTTGGCCAGCGCGGCGTTGAACTCGGCCCAGGTGCAATTGGCCTTGGCCATCGCCCGCATGTACTGGAATGTATTGAGCCAGTACTCGAAGCGCTCGATATGGCCTTGGCCGCGGACCTGCGGGCGCAATGCCGCAAGCTCTTCGACAAATGCGTACTCCTTGGAGACCTCGCTCCAGGGGCGCGGGTCGGGCTTGATGCCGCCGGGGCCGTGCACCCAATCCGAAGGCCGCGGCAACCGGCAGTCGATGCGGGCAAAGAGGGCTGCGGCGGCCTGCGCCACTTCCGGCCCGAACTGGGCCCGGCACCAATCGGCGTAAAAATCGCCGCTGGGCAGATAGCGGTTTTGCGCCCGCCCTCCCTGGGTCGAGGCCGGCCAGTCGGCCTGATAGTCCCGCCACGCCGGCCCCCCGCAATTGATCTTCCGCGTTACCGGCCCCTCGACCACTAAGGCCGCGATGCACGGGAACTCGACCTCGTAGGTCAATTCGACGGTCAACCGGCCGTCGGTCACCTCGACATCTTTGACCACGACGTCCAGCGCCCGATTCTTGCCCACCTTGGCGAACAGGTCCAGATGCTCGAACGCCGTCTTGCCCTGCACCTTGGCCCCGAACACCCGCTTGCCTTTTTCTCCGTAGTGGGGCTCGGCCAGTTTGAGGGTCACGGTATAGCGGCCATTGGGCACATCGAGCACGTAACCGCCAGTGTTGTACCGCACGTCGAGGTACAGGGGATCGTCCTCGGTATCGGCGACGCCGGTCTTGGGGAAGGCCGCAACCTGGCCGCCCAGCGGCCCCTCGGGCGGTTTGGGCAACACCACACTCTTGTTGATAGCGGGATTCCAAGCGGACTGGTCCCAGGCCGCGGCGGCCAGCGCCGAGACATTGGGCCCCAGCACCCGCGTGCGCCAGTGGATGCCCAACAGCCCCGTGCAGCCGTACTGGAGGGCGTCGGCGGCATCTTTGCGCATCCTTCCTACCCACAGTTGCGGCGAGGTCAGGGCGGGATCGTCTTCCAGCCAGGGGATGGCCCATTTAGGCCGGCCGCGGACCTGGGCAAAGCCCGGCTCCACCGGATCGTGCCCCACCTGGCGGTTGATGCAGCTCATGGGCATCTCTTTGGGCAAGAATTGGTCGAATAGCGCCGGCTGCTGCGGGGGCCCCAGCACCCAGCCGCAGGTCGCCAGCGTAAACGGCGGCTTGACCTCCTGGGCCGCCGCGATGGCTGCCCGGAAATCGGCCAGCGTCTCGTCGATCTGCTTCTGGCTCACCGCCGACCACGTCCATCCCTCCGGCGTCCAGAACCAGTAGTAATCCAACGGATGGGTCTGCATGATGCGGCGGAACATGGCCGCATACACCGCCTGCACCACCTTGGGGTCCGCCGGGTCCCGGCCCTGGGCCTTCAGCCGCTCTTTGACCGGCGTGGGAATCACCAGCGGGGTCTCGGTGCCCACGCACGTTTTGATCCCCAGCTTGCGCGCAAAGCCGAAGGCGTCGGCCAACAGCGTGCCCATGCGCAGGAACAACTCGTTCTGGTCGGCCGCCGTGCGCGGCCAGGGGGTCATGCCCCGCATGTAGTCGGCCCCGTAATCGTCCCGATCAAATAGGGCCGCCGCCCCGAACCAGTAGTCCGAGGTCTTCATGGCGTGGTAGCCCCACGTGCCGCTCAGGGTGGTGAAATGCCGGGCCGGATAGCTGGCTTTGACCCGCGGCCCCTCGCCCAGGTCCTCGGCCCGGCCGATCCACACCAGCGGCTCCGGCCCCACACCCCCTTCGGGATAGGTATGCAGCCCGAAGAAGTTCATGCGCAATTTGGGCAGTTGCCCCAAGATGGCCTTATACGCCTCGGCATTCCACCAGTCCGGCCCTTCGGGAAAATCGTGGAACGGCTGGATGCCCCGGCGGTCGAAGAGCGGCTTGCCCACCTCCGGCGTGGCCATCGCGATGGCGGGCTCGGCCGGCGCGTCGGGCAGCACGTCGCCTTCCAGATAGAACCGCACCCCGAGGCGTTCGGCCAGGCGATACGCCCCGTACAAGGTCCCCACCGGGTCGCCGCCCGCGACGACCAGCAGGGGATGCTCCTCCGGCCGGGCCGGTACCCGCACCGCCAAGAGATACTCGTCGGCATGCAATCCCGCCAAGGTCAATTGCCACGGCGTGCCCGCGGCGGCAGCCTGCACCGCCGACGAGAGCTTGCTCCCCACCACGATCGCCGGCCCGGGCGGCACCTTGCCCGCAACGATCGGCACCAGCTTGCCGGTCCGCACATACAGGTACCGGCGTACCTCGCGGGCAGCCAATGCCTCGGCATACGAAGGCCGTAGCGGCGCCACCACAGCCGCAGGCACTACCGCGGCCGGGGCCTTCGTGGCCTCGGCCGCGGCCGGCCCTTCCGCGGCATTCGCTGCTTCTTGCCCCGCCACGGCCAAGCCCAGTGCCCAAACCAGCCCGGCGACCCAAGCCCTCAAGCAGCAGCCTTTGCCCTTGCGCATAACGTGGGCCCTCCCAGTGATCTGAGACTCGCTTTGGGTTCCATCGGGCACCTGGCCATCGCCGCCAGGTGCCCAAAAGCGTTAAGTGTCCGTTACGGCCACGCGCCGTGATTCTAGACCCCCGGCAACCGGCGCCGCAACCCTGCGGCAACTGGCCGCAGTCACGGAAGAGTTCTCCGGCAATCGCCCTTTCAGCCTCCCCCGATTGACCGGTAAAATCCCAAACGCTTTCGGGTTTCTGGAACTTCCGGGTTTCGAACAACAGCGGCAAGACCGCGAGGAGAACCTTCCGGCGCTACGGGCCACAGCAGGCGGAGCGCGTGCCGGACTGCCATGTTCGTCGACGAGGTGGAAATCGAAGTGCAGGCGGGCCGGGGCGGCGACGGCGCCGTCAGCTTCCGCCGCGAGAAGTTCGTGCCCAAGGGCGGGCCCGACGGCGGTGACGGCGGCGACGGCGGCAGCGTCATCCTCCGGGCCGAGGAAGGCGTCGATAGCCTCGCCCCGCTGGCCCACCGCCAGCGATGGAAGGCCGCCAGCGGCAAACCCGGCGGCAGCGCCCAGTGTACCGGCGCCTCGGGCGAGGACCTGGTCATCCGCGTCCCACCCGGCACCCTCGTCTACGATGCCGACGGCGGGTTTCTGCTCAAAGACCTTTCCCGGCCCGGCGACGAAGTGCTGGTCGCCCGCGGCGGCAAAGGGGGCAAGGGCAACGTCCATTTCAAGTCCCCCACCAACCGTGCGCCCCGCCAAGCCACCCCGGGCAGCGAAGGCGAGTTCCGCCGCCTCCGCCTGGAATTGAAACTCATCGCCGACGTGGGGCTGATCGGCAAGCCCAATGCCGGCAAGAGCACGCTGTTGAGCCGGCTGTCGCGGGCCCGGCCCGAGATCGCACCCTATCCCTTTACCACCAAGCACCCCAACCTCGGCCGGGTGCAAGTGGACCTGGACCGCTCGTTCGTCATGGCCGATATCCCCGGCCTGATCGAAGGCGCGCACGCCGGGGCGGGCTTGGGGCACGAGTTCCTCCGGCACATCCAGCGGGCGGGCATCCTCGTGCACCTGGTGGAGCCCGAACCTCTGGACGGCAGCGACCCGGTGGCCAACTACGGCGTGATCCGCAACGAGCTGGAGCGGTTCGACCCGCTGCTGGGCCAGCGGCCCGAGATCGTGGTGGTGACCAAGGCCGACCTCCCCTCGGCCGGTGCGGTGCGCACCCGGCTGGCCGAGGCGCTGGGCCGGCCCGTCCTCCTCATTTCCGCGGTTACCGGCCAGGGCCTCAACGAGCTCGTGGCCGCCATCCTCCACGCCCTATACCCGCCGCCCGAGTAGAAACGGGGACATACCCCGTTATTGGCCGCCGAAAACGAGCTACGTCCCCGGTTCGACTTGCAGGGCCTTGTCGGCGATGTCCTTGCGGCACCACGCCCCCAGCCAGCGGATTTTCTTGACCGCCGCGTAGGCGTTCCTCTTGGCCAGGGCCAGCGAATCGCCCAGGGCAGTAACCCCCAGCACCCGGCCGCCCGCGGTAACCACCTGGCCATTGCGCAGCGCCGTGCCGGCGTGAAAGACCTTGACATCGGGCAGTGCCGCCGCCTCCTCCAAGCCGCGGATGCGAAGGCCCTTGGAGTACTGGTCCGGATAGCCTTCGCTGGCCATGACCACGCACACGGCGGGGCGGGGGTCCCACTCCAGCGGTTCCAGCCGGTCCAAGGTCCCCTCCACCGCGGCCAAGAGGACCGGCAACAGGTCGCTCTTCAGTCGCATCAAGAGCGGTTGGGTTTCAGGGTCGCCAAAGCGGACGTTGAACTCCAGCACCTTGGGTCCCTGGTTGGTGACCATCAGGCCGGCGTACAGCACCCCGCGGAAGGGGCGGCGGGCCCGTTTCATGGCGTGAAGGGTGGGCACCAGGATGTGTTCCTCGATCCAATGGAGCATCTCCTCAGTCACCAGCGGGGCGGGGCAATAGGCGCCCATGCCCCCGGTGTTAGGCCCCTGATCGCCATCCCAGGCACGTTTATGGTCCTGGGCGGGCTGCAGGGTGATCAGCGTCTGGCCGTCGGTGATGGCCAGCACGCTCGCTTCTTGGCCATGGAGGCGTTCTTCGATGACGAGTTGGTTGCCGGCCTCGCCGAACACCTTGTCGCGGGCGATGCGCCGCACCGCATCCAGGGCCTCCTGGCGGGTATCGCAGACGACGACGCCTTTGCCGGCGGCCAGGCCGTCGGCCTTGACCACCAACGGGGCTTCCTGGCGCTCGTCGAGGAACTTGACCGCCTCGGTGTAATCGCGGAACACCCGGTAATCGGCCGTGGGCACCGCCGCCGAGCGCAACAGGTTCTTGCAGAACACTTTGCTCGATTCCAGTTCGGCCGCCGCACGCGTGGGGCCGAAGATCGGAATCCCCGCGTCCTGGAAGGCATCGACGATACCCGCGGCCAGAGGTGCCTCCGGCCCGACAACCGCAAGCGCGATCTTCTCCTGCCGGGCGAACCGAATCAGCAACTCGAAATCGTCCGGCGCGATATCGACGTTCTGGCAGTCCTCGGCCGTGCCCGCGTTGCCCGGCGCCACGAATACCTGGGTAGCCAGCGGGCTTTGCCCGAGCTTCCAGGCCAGGGCATGTTCGCGTCCGCCATTGCCGATAACGAGGATTTTCACGCTCGCAACCTCCCGGGAAGACGACCACCAGCGACGGGATGATTCTAGGGGCTCTGGCGATGGGCGGGAAGGTGCAGGGCCCAAGTGACCACGTACACTCTTGCGGTATAACCGCATCGCGGGGCACCTCGGGCGGCCCCGGCAACTGGCCGTGAGTACCGTGTGCCACGGCTTCGCAAAAGACGTGGCTGGTTTACCTCACGGCTTACTGCTTCCCTGGCGGCAACCATTGGCACATGACCGGGAGGGCAAACCCGCCGGCTCGTCCTGGCCATGCGTGCTTGGCCATTGGTCATTGGTGCTTGGTCATTGGTGCTTCGTCATTCGACATTTGTCTTTCGACATTCGTCATTCCCTTGGCCGGCGTGCGTGCCAAGCACGCACCCTACCGGCCTGGCGGAACCGCGCCGGCCGCCCTGCCCCATCGCGCACTCCGGTTTTGCAAACGGTTGACACCCGCCAGGGCAGGGTGGATAACGAAAATAGCAGGTTTTGCGATGCGTCCAGCCTTTTCCGCCTGGAGCGGCCCGCGCAGCCAGCCGCGGCGTTCTTGCAAGTTTGCAGCGCGCTGGCGTGCTGTTGACGGAAGATCGTGCCCATGAAGGCTTCTGCCGGCCCGACCGAAGTCCGCCCCTTTTCGAAGGCCCCTGCGCCGGGCGCGGACCGCTTGCGCCGGGGCATTGTGGCCCTGTTGGGGGGGTGGGCGTTTGGGGTCGGTATGGCGGCGCTTGCCGCGGCCAGCGGGTTATGGGCGGCGCTATGTGCCCGATTCCTGTGGCCCAATACGGCCGCCGAGACCGGGCAGCGCTTCAAGGTCGGCACGCCGGGCGAGTATCCCTTGGGCAAGGTCCAGACCCGCTACGGCCAGCAGCACGGGGTGTGGGTGGTCCATGGGACGTACCGGGGCCGGCGGCAAATCTTTGCGCTGAGCACGATATGCACCCACTTGGGTTGCATGACCACATGGCAGGAGGGGCAGCGGCGATTCAAGTGCCCCTGCCATGGCAGCGGTTTTTCGCCCGAGGGGTTGAATTTGGAAGGGCCGGCCCCCAGGCCGCTGGAACGGTACGCCATCCGGCTGGCCGAGGACGGCCAACTCGAAGTGGACAAGTCGCGGCGTTTTCGGGAAGAGTTGGGCCAGTGGACCGACCCGGCGAGCTTCGTGGAGGTCTAAGCCGCGATGGCGCTGGGACGGTGGATTCGCAACTCGCAGCTTTGGCGGAGCATCTTCCGCCATCCGGCGCCGGTGGACCGCCGCAATCGCGTGGCGGTCATCCTCACCAATCTCATCCTGCATCTGCACCCCGTGGCCATCCCCAAGCACGCGGTCCGCTTGCACTTCACCTGGTGCATGGGGGGCATCACGTTTTTCTTGTTCGTGGTGGAGACGGTAACGGGCGTGCTATTGATGTTTTACTACCGCCCGACGGTCGAGTGGGCCTACAACGACATGCTGGCCCTGCGCGACGTGGTGTCGTTCGGCGTGATCCGCGAAATCCACCGGTGGGGCGCGCACGCCATGGTGATTGCGGTCATGCTCCACATGCTGCGGGTGTTCCTCACCGGCAGCTACAAGCCGCCCCGCGAGTTCAACTGGGTGGTGGGGGTGATGCTCCTGGTGCTGACGTTCCTGCTTTCGTTCACGGGGTACCTTTTGCCCTGGGACCAGTTGTCGATGTGGGCGGTGACCGTGGGATCGAACATGATCGGTGCTGCTCCGCTCGTGGGGCACGAAGGGCCTGGCCAGCAGGCCTTGCGCCTGGGGGGTACGGAACTCATCACCCCGGGCAGCGATGTGCGGTTCATGCTGCTGGGGGCCAGGGCGGTGAGCGAGGAGACGCTCAACCGCTTTT
>JBBIQF010000165.1:0-12868 GCA_037442445.1 Planctomycetaceae bacterium | reverse complement strand
CAACCCGGGCACCCCCACCCGCAGCCAGTGGCCCCGGGTGAAGAGGGCCGCGAAAATCTGCTCGATGACATCGTTCTGGCCCACGATGACCTTCTGGAGTTCCTCCTGCATCAGCCGCCGCTGATAGGCAAACTCCTGGAGGAAATCGCCGAGACTGCGGGGTTTGTTGACGGTGGACAAGGCAGCATCCTTGGGCTGGAAAGGAGGGGTCGGGCAGGCGGGGCCGCATCCCCTTGGCCGGTTCATTCTACCGGGTCCGGGCTGGCTGCCCCATTGGGGGGCGCTGCCGGCCAGTCCGAGAACCCATAATTCTAGTATACTGGGGATGGGTACGGCCGTGGCACTCGAAGGAGCTTTCCATGCGGCATAGAGCGATCCTGGCGGGGATAATGGCAGCCGCGGTGGTGGCCGGGGTACCCAGGCGGGCGGAAAGTGCCGATCCGGCGGGCCGGGGCGGCCTGACCCCCGAAGCGGTCCGCCAGGCCATTCAGCGGGGGGCCAACTTCTTGAAGCGCGAGCAACTGGCCGGCGGCAACTGGCTGGAGCACATGGGCTATCCGGGGGGGGTTACCGCCCTGTGTACGCTGGCCTTGTTGAACGCGGGGGTGCCCCCTGAAGACGATGCGGTCCAGCGCGCCCTGGAGTATCTTCGCCGTATCCCCCCGCAGCGGACCTACGTCGTCTCCCTCCAGACCATGGTGTTTTGCCGGGCCGACCCCGAACGCGACCGCCCCCTGATCGTCCGCAACGTCAGGGCCCTGGAGAAGTGGCAAATCCGCGACGGGCCCAATCGCGGCGCCTGGGCCTACCCCGAAGGCCCGGGCGACAACTCCAATTCGCAGTTCGCCGTGCTGGCCTTGCACGAAGCCGAACGCATCGGCGTGCAGGTCAATCTCCAGACCTGGCAGAATGCGCAGCGCTATTGGCGCCAGTGCCAGAATCCCGACGGCTCGTGGGGTTATACCCGCGGCGCCCGGGGCAGCGGCAGCATGACCACCGCAGGCATCACCAGCCTGGTGATCACCGCCGACCGGCTCGGCGAACCGGACGCGGCCGTCGAAGGCGACCGCATCCGCCCCTGCCAGCGGAACGATCGCGGCGACGACCCGGTGGAGCGGGCCGTGCAGTGGCTGGCCAGCAACTTCTCGGTCGAGGAGAACCCCGCCGCCCCCGGCTCTCCCTGGCTGATGTACTATCTCTACGGCCTGGAACGCGTGGGCCGGCTGACCAACCGCCGCTTCATCGGCCAGCACGACTGGTACCGCGAAGGCGCCGACTATCTGGTGATCCGCGCCCGCGGCGGTCCTTTGTCGGACAATTGGGTCGGCCGGGGGATGATCGAGCGCGATCCCCGCCTGGCCACGGCCTTTGCCTTGCTGTTCCTCTCCAAAGGCCGCTGGCCCGTCTTGATGTCCAAAGTCAAGCACGGCAAGGAGGACGACTGGAATGCCCACCGCAGCGATGTCAACAACCTCACCCGCTACGTCGAGTCGCGGTGGAAGGCCGATCTCATCTGGCAGGTCGTCGATATCGAGGCGGCATCGGTCGAGGACCTCGTGCAGTCGCCGGTGCTGTATTACTGCGGCAAGAACAGCCCGCTGCCGGACGATCCCCAGCAGCAGGCCGCCCTGGCCCAGAAGCTCCGCGACTACCTGGACCGCGGCGGCTTCCTCTTTGCCGAAGGGTATTGCGGCGGGGCCGCCTTCGACGATGGGTTCCGCAAGCTGATGAAGCTGGTCTTTCCCGAGGAAGAATACCGGTTGCAGCTCCTGCCGCCCGAGCATCCGGTGTGGCGGGCCGAGGAGGTGGTGCCGGCCCGGCTCCAGCGACCCCTGGAAGGGATCGAGTTCGGCTGCCGCACCAGCGTGATCTACTGCCCGCCCGACCACTCGGACCAGATGCGCCCGCCGCTGTCGGCCCTGTGGGAGCTTTCCAAGAGTGGGCGCGAGGTCCGCTACCGGCCCAGCGTCCAGGAGGAGATCCAGGCCGGCTTGTCCATCGGCATCAACGTGCTGGCGTATGCCACCAACCGCGAACTCAAGACCCGCGAGGAGTTCTTCCGGCCGTTGCCCGAAAAGCGCGGCCCCAGCGAGGTGCGGCGGGGGCAGTTTTTCGTGGCCAATCTGCGCCATCCGGGAGGCTGCACCGCCGCTCCCCGGGCGTTGAGCAACCTGCTGGAAGCCACGGCCCAGAACGCCCGCGCCCGCATCCATATCCCGCCCCGCGACCTGGACATCACCGACCCCGCCCTGTTCGATTACCACCTGGTGTTCATGCACGGGCGGACCCGCTTCCGCCTGACCGATGCCGAACGCAAACAGCTCCGCACGTTCCTGGAACGCGGCGGCACGCTATTGGCCGATGCCATCTGCGCCAGCCCCCAGTTTGCCGACTCGTTCCGGAAGGAGATGGCGGCCATCTTCCAGGACAAGCCGCTCGAACCCATTCCGCGGGACGACGCGTTGCTGACCCCGGCCTACGGGGGCTTCGATATCCGGACGGTACAGCGCCGCGACCCCCAGCAGCGCTCGCCCACCGACCCGCTCAAAGCCCTGGTCCGCAGGGTGCCCCCGGAACTGGAGGGCATCCGCCTGGAGGACCGCTGGGCCGTGGTGTTCTCGCGCTACGACCTGAGCTGCGCCCTGGAAAAACAGGATTCCATCGAGTGCCAGGGCTATACCCGCGGCGATGCCGCGCGCATCGGCATCAATGTGGTGCTGTACTCGCTCCAGCAGTGAGCGCCCGCGGTGTGCACCTCAAATGCGCACCGGCGCACCCGCCCCCCGCAACGCGCACTGCAGACGTGCTTGCGCTATTTGATGACCGGCGTCAGGCTGCCGTCGGGGGCCGCCAGAAAGAGATTCTTGGCGTGCGGGTCGGTAATGACCAGGCGGTCCTGGAACCATGTGAGGCCCAAAGGTCGCACCAGCGGCTTGCCGGAAGCCCACTTGGAGACCTTGCCCGCGGCGTCGACCTTCCACACGGCCGAGGCGTAGCCGTCGCTCACATAGGCCGTGCCATCGCGGCCAAGCGCCACATCGTTGGGAAACTGGAAAGGCCGCCCCCGGACCACAAAGGTCTCCTTGCCATCGGGCGTGATCTTGCGCAGGGGGTTTTCGCGCAAGGAGAGTATCCACACGGTACCATCCTCGGCCACGGCCAGCCCGCGCGGCCCGGCAATCGAGGCCAGCCGCTCGGGCACCTTGCTGCCGGCAGGCAATTTCCACAGGCATTGCATCTCGGCATCGGAGATGTAGCAGTTGCCTTTGGCGTCGAACCCCAAATCGACGGGCAGGCGAACCTTGCCGCCGGTAACGGGTTCTGGCTTGTCTTTTTCGGGGAAGCGGTAGAGGTCATAGGTGGCCGCGTCCCCTGCCAGGAGCTTTCCGGCAGGGTCGAAACCCACGCAGCGCACGGCGTTCAGCGGGGTGCGAAACTTCTTGGAGGCGCGGAAGAAGATTTCCGGCTTCCCGTCGGCCACGATCCAGATGCCGGGCAGGTCTTGATCGACCACATAGTAGCGCCCGTCGCTACTTACGGCGGTCTGAACGGGGTACAAGAGTTCGGCGGCAGGGGCCCAAGGTCTGCTGGTTGTGACGGCCAGGAGCCACAGGCCGGCCAGGACCGCCGCCGACACGCGGCCGGATCGGCCGGCGCGGCAATGGGTGCAGCAGGATGCGTTCATCGTGAGGCAAGCTCCCCCAAAGTCCAAAGATGACACAAGCAAGACAGGTCGGGAATTGGCGGGGCGGCTGAAGGCCCCGGGAACGTTCCCAAAAAGCTACTTCGCCAACCGGGGGGTTGTCAACCATCGGGTTTGATCCGGGGCAAGGGCGTGTTGGAGGGCTGGCGCGGGCCTTCCGAGGCCGCCGGCTTGCCCCCCTGCGTGGCGCGAAGTGCCTCCAGAAGCTCGCGGATGGCGGGGTCTTCGGGGGAGCGTTTTGCCGCCTCTTCGGCGGCCGCCAGGGCCCCGGCGGTATCCCCGTTGCGGCGGCAGGCGGCGGCCAGCACGGCGTAGTGCGGGCCGGTCGGCGCGTATTTCACCGCGGCCCGGGCCTGTACCAGGGCTTCGGAGAGGTTTCGGCCGGTCTGAAGCAGCGCCGAGGCCAAAGCGGCCTGGCCCAGGCCGCTCTCCGGCGCCACGGCGATCGCCTTGCGAAACGCCTTCTCGGCCGCCGCGTGGTCCCAAAGCTCGGTCCACAGGTTGCCGATTTCGACCCAATAGCTGGCACTGGCGGCATCCAATGCAGCCGCTTTTTCCAGCCAGGCAATGGCCTCGCGTCTGCGCCCTCCCTGGCGGCAGAGGAAGGCCAGCGACTGCCGGCAGGCCAGGTTGCCTGGGTCGTACGCCGCAGCCCGGCGCCACAGGCGCTCGGCCTCGGCCGGTTTCTTCTGCACGAGATAGATGCGGCCGATGTCGGTCAGCAGGATGGCCGCCTCGCGCAACACGGTCTGGAGATCGCTGGCAATCATGCCCCGGATGCGCCGGGCCGCCTCGTGCGGCGCGGTGAACCCGCGGAACTTTTCCAGCGCCGCGCGGGCCTTTTCGGCCTGGCCCAGCCGCGTATACGCCTGCGACAGGCCGTGATACGCCTCGGCATATTTGGGGTAGCGTGCGATGGCCGCCTCGTAACTGCGCGCGGCCTTTTCAAACTGGCCCAACTGGTAATACGCCTGGCCCAACAGATAGAACCCCTGGGAGCGGGGATCGGATTTGAGGAACTCTTCGAGCAGGGGGACGGCTTCGGCGGGCCGGCCATCGTGGATGAGGGCTTCGGCCAGCACGGCGCGGGCCAGGAATGCCGCCGGCGCCGCTTGAACAGCCCGGCGCCCCAGCTCGATGGCCCGGCCATATTCCGCTTGCCGGGCCGCCACCGAGGCCAGCCCCACCAGCGCGTGCACGTAGTCGGGATCGCGCTGGAGGCAGGCGTTCCACACTTCCACCGCCCGGTCCGATTCCCCCAGCCAATCGAAAAAGCGGGCCCGCATCTCCAGGGCATCGAGGTGCTCGGGAAAGCTGCTGACCAAGTGCTCGACAACCGGCCGCAGCTCGTCGATCACGCCTTGCGGCGTGCCGGGCAAGGGGCTGTCGGGTTCGGCGGCCAGCCCCGCCACCGGCTCCGTGGCGCCGGGCGAGGTTGCGGCCGTTTCTTCAGACCGCAGCGGCGACGCGGGAAGGCTCATGGACTGTAGCGTGCGGCCTGTCCAAAACCCCAAGAGCGCCGCCCCACATGCCGCCAAGGCTATGAGGGCTGCCCACACTCGGGATCGCCCCCGCCACCCCGGGCCGCCGGGGGCACCTTCTAGGCGGGAGGATTCTGGGCTTTGGTTTTCCATGCTCATCAGCGTACCGAGCGAAAAGTTGCGATTCTTTCGGCAGCGGCAAGGCTTTCGGCGGCAGCAGGCACCGGCAACGCCGCGGTGCTCGCCACGGCCAGGACCGCCGCGCCTTTAGGGGTGGCCCAGCGTGGCGCCGGCTTTGACCGTTCCCTCCCCCTGCCGAAGCACTACGCGCCGATCGGCCGAAATGTTCGCAAATACCTCCACCGGACCGCCCGGCCAGCGGACTTCGACCCGCTCGACGCGGTCGCGATCCCCCAATCCGAAGTATAGCCGGCTGCCATAGTGGCTTTGGTAGCCGCGCCCGCTGTGGACTTCGTCGATTTGGGGGACCTGCCCGGCCACGACCGTCACGCGGGCCCCCACCGCGTCGCGGTTGCACTGGGTGCCTCGCAGCTCCACTTGCAGCCACTGGTGGTGCTGGGGGCTGAGCTTGAGGAAGACGGTAGGCGGCCGGCGCGAATTGAGGATCGCCACATCTACCCGGCCGTCGTTGTCCAGATCATCGAACGCCACCCCCCGGGCCACGGAGCGCTTGGCAAGCCCGTCGCCGCATTCGGCCGAAACATTCACGAACCGGCCGGCCCCGGTGTTGCGCAACACCACAGGCGTGGCCAGATACGATGTGGTGCGGTCCAGTTGGTCCACGTTGTCCAAAAGGTGGCCGGCGCCGAAGAAGATGTCCTGGTAACCGTCGTCATCCAGGTCCACCAGGCTGCATCCCCAGGTCACTTGATTGAAGGAGGCCTGGCCGGCACCGGTACGGGTGGTTACGTCGTCGAACATCCCGCCGCCCAAATTGCGGTACAGCGTGGCGAGTTGCCCTTGGTAGGAGGTGACGTAGAAATCCAGCAGGCCGTCGCGGTCGAAGTCGCCGCAATCGACCCCCATGGCGCCATGGACCAGGCCGGTGCCGCTGTAGGCCACGCCGCTTTCCGCTCCGACTTCGTCGAAGTGCCCGCGCCCATCGTTGCGGAACAGGAAGTTGCCGGGCGGGCCGTCGTTGTTCACGAACACGTCGGTGTCGCCATCGTTGTCGTAGTCGGCGGCCACCATCCCCATCCCCTTGCCCGGGTGCAGGCCGATGCCCGATTGCCGGCTGATGTCCTCGAACGTCCCGTCACCCCGGTTGCGGTAAAGGAGGGAAGGGATTCGCGGGAAGGCCTCGGGCACCGGATAGATGGGCACGCCGCGCAAAGTATTGGTCACATTCTGGTCGAAGCGGAAGACCAGATAGTTGGCCACGAACAGGTCCAACAGGCCATCGTTTTCGATGTCCAGAAAGGCGGCGCCGGCGCCCACGCGGTGGGCATCTTCGGCGGCCGTGCCGGCCTGCCGGGCGACCTCCGTAAATGTCCCGTCGCCGTTGTTGCGGTACATCACGTTCAGGGCGAAGTTGTTGACGTATAGGTCGGGATCGCCGTCGTTATCGTAGTCCGCCACGGCGACGCCCAGACCGAAACCGGTATCGCCCACACCCGCGGCCTCGGTTACGTCCTCGAAGCGCATGCCGCCCAGATTGCGATATAGCCGATTGGAAGCTGCGGGCTGCCCCTCCGCGCCCGGCAGCGGGGCTCCATTGACAAAATAGATATCGATCCACCCATCGCCGTCGTAATCGAACGTGGCCAGCCCCGAGGCCACGGTCTCGAGGATGTAGCGCCGGCCGCTGCTCCCGTCGGTATGGCAGAACGTGATGCCGGTCTGGGCGGTAACGTCGTGCAGCACGATCGGCCCCAGCCGAGCCGGCACCGGCGAAATCGGGCTGGCCTGGGCGACGCCCGAGCTGGTTGGACCGGCCGACGCCGCCTGGGGCACTCCGGCCGGCTCCTGCACTGGCTCGGCCGATCGGCCCCCGCATCCGCCCGCCGCCAAGGCGATCAGTAGCAAAGCGATCGCGCGCGGCAGCAACCTGCGCCATGAAAAGCACGCCGCCAGAATGCCCAGCGGCGTCGCCACCAAGCGGTGTGGACCCTTGACCAAAACCATGCCGTTGCTCACACCCCCCAATTAGGCATGGTACTTGGGTTTCTTGTGTTCGACAAGGCGGCAATGGGCGGCAGCCTAATGGGGACGCCCGTTTACGGGCGTTACCGCGCAAGCGGTACTTGGCCCGGCGTTTACGCCGGGAACGCGCGGCGCGGGCTCCATAGGCCCCCGCAGCCTGAAGCTTCTCGGGGTCAGGCCCGTTGACGGGCCTCCTTGCGCCGCAGATAGCGCGCTGGTTTCCCGATCCCGGCCTTTTCGCATTCAAGCGCCCAGGGAGGAGGAACCCTCTGAAGAGGGCTGACAAGGAGAAATCAGAGATGGTCGCCTTCCGTTACCTAACCCGGCCTGAAGGCCGAGCCTAGCCTGGCGGCGGAAAAGGCCCCTAAACGGGCCTGTACTTTCGGCTCGGCGTAACTAACGTCTATTCCGCGGCCGCCAGCAGATCAGCCCCCAGTGGCCGACAGGCTTTTATGGGATACGCCCTTACCCGCTTCCCGGCCGATACATCGGCACAAGTATCCTACCCCGGGATCATCCACGACAGCCAATGGGCCTGCGCCAAAGTCAGCGCTCCCATGAGCATGGCCAGGACCAGGCTGTGCCCGAATACGAACCGGAGGATCTCGCCTTCCCCGCCCGGCTGGTTGGTCGCGGCGGCCGCCACCACGATGCTCTGGGCGTCGATCATCTTGCCCATCACTCCCCCGGTGCTGTTGGACGTTACGATCAGTACCGGATTCAAACCCAGTTGCCGGGCCGTAACGTGCTGGAGGTTCCCGAAGAGCACGTTGGCCGACGTATCCGACCCGGTCAGCGCCACCCCCAGCCAACCCAGCAACGGCGCGAAGAGGGGGTAGAACCATCCGGTCCAAGTAAACGCAGCGCTGAGTGTAACATCGGCCCCGCTATAGGTGGTGGTGCGGGCCAGGGCCAACATGCAGGCGATGGTCGCCAGGGCCCAGCGGACCTGATAAAGGGTCTGGAAGAACTGCCGGCAAGACGCCCGAGGCCCGATCCGCAGCCACATCGCTGCCGCCACCGCCGCCAGGAAGATCGCGGTGCCGGTGGCCGACAGCCAGTTGAACTCGTACACCACGCTATCGGGCTTCTCGGCCGGTTTCCATGCGCCGGGCTGGTCGGGGTCGGGCTCGGTGCGGACGATCGCCTGATGCAGGCCCGGCACAGGCCAGTGCAGCACACTGATGCCGCGAAGAAAGTTGGGGCGCTCTTTGCCACCGTTGAGCGCGTCTTTCCACGAGGGCCAGCCCCACAGAAACACCAGGGCCGAAAGCAGCACCCACGGAATCCAGGCGTAGGCCACCTCTGGCGGGCTGGGGCGCTCGAGCGGAAGCTGGGCATTTTCGGCCGGTTCGCCGGCAAACTGCCACACTTGGCGTGGCTGCCAGAACTTCAAAAACACCGCCAGAATGACCAGCGAGCCAATACCTGCGCCCACGCCTGCCAGCATCGGGCCGTGCCAGTTGGAAAGCAGGAACTGGATGACGGCGAAGCTGCCGCCGCAGACGGCCACGGCGGGCCAGCATCCCACCAAACCCCGCCATCCCGACATCACCCACACCAGCCAGGCGGGAACCAGAGCGGAGAAAAGCGGCAACTGCCGCCCCGCCATCCGGCTGAGCAGCATCGGATCGATGTCCGAGACCTTGGCCAGGGCCGCGATTGGGGTCCCCAAAGCCCCGAAGGCCACCGGCGAGGTATTGCCCAGCAGGGCCAGCCCGGCGGCATACAGCGGGCGAAATCCCAGCCCGATCAATAGCGCTGCCGAAATGGCCACGGGCGTGCCGAATCCGGCTGCCCCCTCCAGGAACGCGCCGAACGAAAAGGCGATCAGCAGGGCCTGGACGCGCCTATCCGGCGAAAGGGCCGCTACCGAACGCTTGACGATCTCGAATTGCCCCGAACGCACCGTCAAATGGTACAGAAACACCGCGGCCAGAACGATCCAGCCAATGGGAAAAAGCCCGTAGCAGGCGCCGTAAGCGGCGGCGGCCAGGGCCATGCCTACGGGCATGCGGTGGGCCAGCACCGCCACCCCAAGCGCCGCCGCCAGCCCCGCCAGCGCCGCCCGCGGCGCCGAGGCCCCCAGAGCCAAGAGCCCTAACAGCATCACGATCGGCAAGGCCGCGACCAAGGTCGATAGCCACGTCCAGCCCAGCGGGTTATAGACCTGTATCCACGGAGATTCCATGGCACTTTCCCAACGTCGGTTGGAAAGGCCCGATTATAGGCAGCCCCGGAACTGCCCAGCAATCCCGCACGCCCCGCAGGCTTCCTTCTTTGCCATCCTTCGCCCGCGACCAGCCGGTTGCGTTGTGCGCAAGCGTTTGGCACTGCCGCACTGCCGGCCCGCGGCCAAGCGCTCTTGTCGCCGGCCGCCATTTGTGTAGCATGAGCGGGTTTGCCGCATGGCCGCCTTCGAGCCCGCCGGTTTGCGGCGCCGGGAAGCGGCAACCCGTCAAAATCGGATACTTGCGTGAAGGAGCCTGGCAGTGCCAAGACGGTTACCCACACGGATCATGGAAGCTGTGGTAACGGCGTTGGCCGGAGGTTGGCTGGCCCTGGCGCCCGGTTGGTGCTGCGCGGCCGATACGCCGGCCAAGGCCCCGCCGCCTATTCGGCTGCCGGCCACCTCGCCGGCCGAGGCCGCCCAAGACCCGGCAAGTCCCCCGGGCGAAACGGCGGGTGCGGATGCGCCGGCGAGCCGGCCCTTCTCCAAGGAAATGCTTGCCCTGCGGGACCGGCTGCGGCGGATCCTGGCCGGCTACTTCCGGCAGCCCCTGAACACCGCCGACAACACGCCCGCCGAAATCCTTGCCTTCTGCCTGGCCTATGGCTGCGATGCCGAGGTGCGGTTCGGAAGCGCCGCGGGCCAATCGCTCAGCGCGGTCGGCTGCCTGTGCTGGAACTACTCCTGCGCCGGCTACGAGTTGCTGACGAGCGATGGCGGTCGGCCAATCGCCCGGGTCGGTTACGGCGTGCAAAGCTACCCTTCGCAGTTCTTGGGGGTGCTGGCCCAGGCCGGCGTCCCTGCCAGTTACGAGGTGCGGGTTGGGGATTTCCGCGGTACCGTGGCCGACCTGGTCGCCGCCGAGCAACTGGACTGCCGGCCGGGAGCCGACCTGTCGCACAAGCTCATGGGCATGGCGTTTTACGTTCCGGCCGGGCAGACCTGGAAGGACCGCCAGGGCCAAACGTGGTCGGTGGCCCGGCTGGTCCGCGAGGAGTTGGACCGCGATGTGCCGGTCCACGCTCCCGAGGCGGTTCACCGCTTGATGGGCCTGAGTTTCGCGCTTCACAGGCAACGTCGGCACAAGGAGCCGCTGGAAGGCCCGTTCGCTCAAGCCGAGAAGTATCTGAGCCAGTTCCAGGAGTTCGCTCTGGGCCTGCAGAACGCCGACGGCTCGTGGCACCCGCGCTTGTTCGCCGCGCGGGGCAACAGTGCCGATGCCTGGGGCACATTGCGCGCCACCGCCCTGGTGGGCCAGTGGCTGGCCTTGTCGCTGCCCGAATCGCGACTGCACGAGCCCGGCGTGACCAAGGCCATCCAGCGCATCGCCACCGGGCTGGAGAACCTGGCCACGGGCTGGAACGTGGCCGCAAGCAATCCCCGCGACATCGAGACCGTGGGCTACGCCCTTTACGCCCTGCGAATCTACGACAGCCGAGTGTTTCAGCCCTCGGGCCAAACCTCGCCCCGCCCCCGGGCTAGCGAAGAGCCGGCGGCCGAAAGCCGAGAATAACCGAGTGGCGTGACATGCACGGTGGAGCGTAGTGGACCGTGGGTAGAGAACGCCCAGAGTTGGGCGACCTAACCCGCAGCGGGGCTCCGAGGGCGGCGGGCATTGGCCCGGCACCGTGGCGATTAGCGTCGGGCCGATCGGCCGTCGCGTTGTCGGGTGGTGAATCGGCGCCTAAAATTACCGCTTTCCTGTGTGCCGATTTTTCCGGCAGGGTTCGGTCTGGCACCGTGGGGGAGGTATGATTTAGGGAGTCGTTGACCGAGGGCGGCTCGGGCAAGTTGCGCTGGCCGCCCCCCGTCAAGCCGCAGGCAGCGGTTACGAGCCAAGCTCGATTCCACGCTCTCATTGGACCTCGCCGGACTCTTCCCTACGACCAAGCCGCGATGAGCAAGCGTCCCACCCAGGTCGTCATACTCGGTTCGACCGGCAGCATCGGCGGCAGCACGCTGGAGGTGATCGAGGCATCGGAGGGCACCCTCCGGGCGGTGGGTTTGGCTGCCCATCGCAGTACTGAGCTTCTTTTGCGCCAAGCCCAGCGGTTTCGGCCGAGGCGGATTGTGGTCACCGACGAGGAAGCGGCGGCCCGGCAGGATTGGTCCGAACTTCCTCCGGACGTGGAGCTTCTGGTCGGCCGACAGCATGTGCCGTCGCTCGTGGCCGACCCGGATGTGGACGTGGTCGTTTCGGCCATTGTGGGTAGCGCGGGGCTGGAAGGCACCTGGGCGGCATTGGAAGCGGGCAAGACCGTGGCCTTGGCCAACAAGGAAAGCCTGGTGATGGGGGGCCCGCTGGTCACCCGACTGGCCCGGCAGAGGGGGGCCCGGCTTTTGCCGGTCGATAGCGAGCATAGCGCGGTGTTCCAAGCCCTTCAGGCCGGGCGGCGCGAAGAGGTCCGCCGAGTGGTGCTGACCGCCAGCGGGGGGCCCTTCCGCACCTATACCGAAGAACAACTGGCCCGGGTTACCGTGGCCGAAGCCCTGGCCCACCCCACCTGGGATATGGGCCCTAAAGTGACCATCGACTCGGCCACGTTGATGAACAAGGCCCTGGAGATCATCGAGGCCCGCTGGTTGTTCGACCTCGATCCGGACCAGATCACGGTGATGATTCACCCCCAATCGGTGGTGCACTCGCTGGTAGAATACATCGATGGTTCCGTCATTGCGCAACTCAGCCCGCCCGATATGCGCCTGCCTATCCAGTACGCGCTGACCTGGCCGGAGCGCCGGCCGGGGCCGGCCGAGAAGCTCGACTGGAGCCAGGTGTTGCGCCTGGACTTCGAGCCGCCCGACCTGGAACGTTTTCAAGCGTTGGCCCTGGGGCTGGAAGCGGCGCGGGCGGGGGGTACCGTGGGAGCCGTACTCAACGCGGCCAACGAGACCGCCGTGGCCGCCTTCCTCGAAGGCAAGCTCCCCTTCCGCTCGATCGTTCCTTTGTGCCGCCGCGTCGTGGAAAACCACCATTTCGATCCGAATCCGACCCTGGAGCGGCTACGGGCCGTCGATGGTTGGGCAAGAGAGGAGGCAACACGTTGGGTCTGTTCCTACTCGGGTTGAACCTGCTGGACCTGGCCGAAACCACCTGGAATATTGCCCTGGTCGTGCTGGGCCTGGGCATGCTCATCTTCGTGCACGAGTTGGGGCATTTCCTGGTGGCCAAGCTGTGCGGCGTGAAGGTCGAAAAGTTTTACCTGGGCTTCGACATCGGCGGGCTGAAGCTGGCCCGCGTGGTCCGGGGCGAAACCGAGTACGGTATCGGCATCCTCCCACTGGGCGGTT
>JBBIQF010000164.1:0-12916 GCA_037442445.1 Planctomycetaceae bacterium | reverse complement strand
GCCCCCCTTGCGTCAATTCCCTTGGCGAGTATATTGGAGGTGCTTTCGAGAAGAGGCAACGGCGCGTCAAAGCGGGGGCGGGGCTTCGGTTGTGGGGAGGTGGTTCCCTTGGTTGCCTTCACGCTTCGGGGGACGTGAGATTGCCGTCGGCGACGGCGGCCTATGCTCGGTTCGATGTCTTCCTCTTGTCTCGGGGAGAGCAAAGCCATGAAACGCTCTCGCAAGTTCGGTTTCACGCTGGTCGAGCTGCTGGTTGTGATCGCCATCATCGGTATCTTGATCGCACTATTGCTGCCGGCCGTCCAGGCCGCTCGCGAAGCGGCCCGCAGGTCCAGTTGCACCAACAACCTCAAGCAGATCGGGCTGGGCCTGCACAACTACCACGACGTGTACAAGGTGTTTCCTGCGGGGAACATCACCGAGGGTAACTGCTGCGGTACGCTGAGCAAGGTGAACTGGGCCATCTCGATTCTGCCGTATGTGGAACAGAAGAGCCTGTACGATACCTACGACATGCGGCTGTACAACGAGGACCAGCCCATCTTGTCCAACGGCTATTGCGTGGTGCAGCAGCGGGTACCGGTGTACGAGTGCCCGTCGGATGTGAACCTGGGCAAGCTGGAAAGGCCGGAGTCAGGGCCGCGGGTCAACAAGACGTACCGCATGTCCTCGTACCGGGGCGTAACCGGCATCGCCTACAACAACGGCTACTTCGATTGCAATCAATGGCAGGGGATCGTCCCGATTAGCGGGCGGGGACTTCTGCACACGTATGGCAGCGGCGGCGGGCTTACCTACGAGAGCATGGCCACGGTGTTGGACGGCACCTCGAACACCCTCGCCGTAGGCGAATACACCACCCGTACCCACCCCCGCCGCGGCACGTTCTGGGGTTATAGCTACACCAGCTATGTGCTGAGCAGCATCCAGTTCGAGTCGCGCCACTATCTGCCGGATTACGACCTGTGTGCGGCCACGCCGGGCACTCCGGCGGGCAGCAACCCCTGCAAGCGGGCCTTCGGCAGCCTGCACCCCGGCGGCATCAACTGGCTATTGACCGACGGCTCGGTCCGGTTCATCTCCACCACCGTGGATTTGAATACTGTGATGCGCGGCCTGGCCACCATCGCAGGGAACGAGACGTTCCAGACACCGTAGGGCCGATAAGGCACGCGGCCAGGGATGGGAGGTACTGCCGGGGGCCAAGCGCTACACCTTCGGACAGAAGCTTCAACCACGACCTCGGGAGGGATGCGGAAATGAGTGCCCGACAACAGGCTTGGCGAGGGGCCGGCGTGGCCGCCATCGCCGCAGCGCTCTTGGCGATGATGGTGCTAGGGCCCGCGGGTTGCAGCAAAGGGTCGGCACGCAAGGTGGTCCCTGTTTCGGGGACGGTAACGATCGACGGCAAGCCGGCGCCCAATATCGCGGTGGTATTCCAGCCGATGGCCACCGGCAAGGAGGAGGCGGGGATGGGGTCTGCGGGCGTGACCGATGCCCAGGGCCGGTTCACGCTGACTTTGACCGGTACCGACAAACGGCCAGGCGCCGTCGTCGGCAGGCACCGGGTGACGTTCTCGGGGGCGGTCGACCAGCGGGCCGAGACCGACGACAGCGCGCGGAGCGCGGTGCCGGATCCCGTGCCGGCCAGGTATCGCGAAAAGCCCTTGGAGTTCGAGGTGCCGGCAGGCGGCACGGATAAGGCCGATTTCAAACTGGAATCGGGGGGTGGCCCCGCCGGTGGTGCGAAGCCCGCCGCGGGCTTCCCGTCGCCCCACGATACCTGATCCGCGTCAAGCGTGCAGCGCCAAAAACCGCACAGCCTTTGCGGCTCCTGAGCCCGGGCCCTAAGGGCCCACGAGCCGGGGCCGTAAGGCCCCGGTGGACAGCATCCCTACGTACCGCCGTTGGGCCGGGCGGGAGGTAATCGCCGCTTCGACCAACGGCTGTTTGCTAAATGCCCGCCCGGCGGTACGCTGTAGGCTCTGCGCCATCGTCATCGCCGGTGTACCAAGTCGCCAGGCGATGCGTTGACCAGTCCCCACGCGGGCGGTGCCGACCTTTGTAGCGGGGCGCATCGCCCCGAAAAGCCGCTGCGCACTTTGCCCCGCCGCGTGAGGTTGCGGCACCTGCCACCGGCTATGCGCAAGACGGAGATGCCCGCATGTCTCATCCCCTGGTGTGGTACTGGCTGGCTGCGGTTTGGGTGGCCGTGATCGGCGGGAGCCTGGTGCCGGCCGGCCCCATGCCCGAAGGCCGCGAGTTCGTCAACTCGCTGGGCATGAAGTTCGTGCGAATCGAACCGGGGTCGTTCTTGATGGGCAGTGCCGAGGGGGGAGATTTCGACGAGCGCCCGGTGCACCGCGTGACGATCTCGCAGGCCTATTACCTCGGGGTAACCGAGGTAACAAATGCCCAGTACGAGCGGTTCGACGCAAAGCACCGGGCCCTGCGGGGCAAGCTGGGGGTCTCCCAGGCGGTCGACGAGGCGGTGGTGTTTGTCAGTTGGCACGAGGCCGTGGCATTTTGCCGCTGGCTTTCGGAGCTTGAAGGCCGGCCGTACCGCCTGCCCACCGAGGCCGAGTGGGAATACGCTTGCCGTGCCGGCACGGCGACGGCGTACCATACGGGCCCTGCGCTGGATGATCCAGCGTTTCACAAGAACGTGGGGCGCTATGAAATCCCGCCCCCGGTGTCACTGGCTGTGGGGCGCACTTTGCCGAACGCCTGGGGCTTGTACGACATGCATGGCAATGTCGAGGAGTGGTGCCTGGACTGGTACGGCCCGTACGAAGCGGGCCCCCAGGTGGACCCGGCGGGCCGGGCGCACGGCGATTTTCGCGTCACGCGCGGCGGCAGCCACTCGACCACGCTGGAATACCTGCGTTCGGCCAACCGGTCGGGAACCTTGCCCGAAGACAAAAGCTGGCTGATCGGCTTCCGGGTAGCCCTAGGGGTAATGCCCCAAAGCAAGCCTCTGCCGCCGCCCCCGCCGCCTTTGTGCCAGCGTCCTTGCGAGGCGAAATCGCCACCCCAGCCCGCGGCGATCGATCCCTCGCGGCCCTATTTTGTCGGCCCCCGGGTATATGTGAAGATACCCCCCGGTTCCGACGGGCCGTTGTTCTCGCGGCACAATCACGACCCGGCCATCGTCGAGTGCCCCAACGGCGATTTGCTGGCCATCTGGTACACGTGCCGCACCGAGCCGGGCAGGGAGCTGGCGCTTGCGGCCAGCCGATTGCGCCGGGGTGCGGCCGAGTGGGACCCCGCTTCGCCTTTCTGGGACGCCCCCGACCGCAACGATCACGCCCCGGCCTTGTGGTCCGACGGCAAGAGGCTGTATCACTTCTGCGGGCTGTCGGCCGCGGCCACCTGGGGCAATCTGGCCGTGGTGCTCCGCACTTCGGACGATAGCGGCTTCACTTGGAGCAAGGCCCGGCTGATCGCCCCGGAGCACGGGCGGCGCCATCAGCCGGTCGAGTCGGTCTTCCGCATGCGGGACGGCACCTTGGTACTGGCCTGCGACGCGGTGCCCGGCGGCCGGGGAGGTACCGCACTATTGATGAGCCGCGATAACGGCGGAAGCTGGTTCGATCCCGGCCAGGGCAAACCCCAGCCCGAGTTCCGCGAAGGGGCTACCGGCGCATGGATCGCCGGCATCCATGCGGCCGTGGCGGAACTGCGCGACGGTCGGCTGTTGGCCTTTGGCCGGGGGGATACCATCGCCGGCCGGATGCCCCAAAGCATCTCGGCCGACGGCGGCCACACGTGGACGTACTCGGCCAGCCCGTTTCCGCCCATCGGCGGCGGGCAGCGGGCCGTGCTCCTCCGCCTGGCCGAAGGCCCCCTGTTTTTCGCCTCGTTCGCCTCCAAAATGCCCCTGGCCGATGCGGCGGGCAAGCCGCGGGAGGTCTCGGGCTTGTTTGCGGCGCTGTCGTTCGACGAGGGGCAGAGCTGGCCCATCCGCAAGTTGATTACCGATGGCGGCCCGCCGCGGGAAATGGATGGCGGGGGCAATACCGGCCGATTCATCCTCAGCCGCGACTCGGCCGAGCCGCGGGGCTATCTCTCCGTGTGCCAGGACGCCCAGGGGGTTATTCACCTCATCTCGAGCAGGTTGCACTATGCCTTCAACCTGGCGTGGCTGGAGGAACCCCCGCGCTGAATGAGCGCGCCATTTATGGGCGCCCCGGTGCAACGCAGCGCGGGCATCTTGGCCGCTGTCATGCGGCCGGGACGGGCGCGCTGGGGCGATGTTGCGTGCGCCCGGAGGATGCGCCCTACGCGTACTCTCGTGGGTTTTCACCCTGGCTGGCGCGGTCCGTGCAGATACCGCAAATAAGCACTGGCGATGTCGAATCGCCGCACCATGCCGATCACCCGGCGGGTATCGCGGTTATCGACCACCGGCAGCGCAAGCAGATCGTGCTCGACGAACAGCTCCAGGGCCTGGTCCAGGGTGTCCTCGGGGGTCAGGGGGCGGACGTCGCTTCGCATCATGTCGGCGGCCACGATCAGCGAGGCCAGCGACGGCTCTTGGGCAGCCAGGTGCACCTCTTCCAGGTTCACGATACCCAACAGGCGGCCCTCGCCATCGGCCACGGGCAGTACGGAGAAGGCGGCATCTTCCAGGCGGTCGATCACCGCCGGAAGCGAATCGCTAGGCCGAAGCGGTGCAATCGCCTTCTGCGAGGGCAAGAACCCGGCCAGGCGAACCTTGCCCAGGATTTCCCGCACGTAGCTCCCCTGGTGGGCGGGCGAGCGGGAGCGGCTATCGACCTGCGAGCCGTAGATCGACTGTTCGTCGGAAAGCACGAAAGCCAGCGTGCACACCCAAAGCGAAGGCAACAGCAGCGTGTAGCCGCCGGTCAGTTCGCTGACCATGACCAGCGTGGAGAAGGGGGTTTTGGCGGCCGCGGAGAAAAAACCGGCCATGCCCACAATGACGAAGCTCGCCGGGTGGGGAACCAGGTGGGGCCAGTACTGGTGGAGCACCGCGCCGAGGGCCCCGCCGCCGCAACCCCCGATGACCATCGATGGGCCGAAGACCCCTCCCGATCCGCCGCTGCCGATGGTCAAGCCGGTGGTGGCGATCTTTCCGAGGGCGATCACCAGCAGTAGCGCGGCCAGCACCTCGGTGTCGCGGGCCAGCGCGTCCTGGATGGCCGAGTAGCCGAAGGCCAGCACGGCCAGCGCCTGCCGCTCGGGGTCGCGCAACCCGCCGGTGGCCGGGCCGAACCAAAGATGCCGGGCCGCCAGGTACAGCCCCACGGCCAGCACGCCGGTCAGCATGGCCCCCAGCGCCGGCCGAAGATGCCGGGGAATCGGCAGGCGCCCAAACCCCCGCTGGCAAGCGTAGAAGGTCCGAGTGTACAGCATCGCCAAGAGCACCATGCACAGCGCCAAGAGGGCATACGGCCCCAGTTCCCAGGGGCTGTTGAAATGGAGTGCCGGGATGTGAAACAGCGGCTCCCATCCGCTATACGCCCCGAATATGCAATACGAAACCACGCTGGCGATGCCGGTAGGGATGATGACCTCGGCCTCGAACTCGGGGGAGCGGTAAAGGACTTCGGCGGCAAACATGGTGCCGGCCAGCGGGGCGCGAAAGATGGCCGCAATGCCTGATCCCATCCCTGCCGCCATCAGCACGCGGCGCTCCGCGGGGCGCAGGCGGAGGAGGTTGGCCAAGAGGCAGCCGAACCCCGCAACAATCTGGGCGATAGGGCCTTCGCGGCCTCCCGATCCCCCGGTTCCCAGGGTCAAGGCACTGGCTACGATCTTCACCAGAGGTACGCGAGGGCGAATCTGGCCCTGGCGGTGATGGTAGGCCGCGATCGCCGAATCGGTGCCGTGCCCCTCCGCCTCCGGGGCGATGGTGAAGACCAAGATCCCGCTGCACAACCCGCCCAGGGTTGGGACCAACACCAACAGCCACAAGTTCAAAGGGCGCGGCACCACCGGCAGCCAAGAGGGGGGATTCTCGCCACCGGGGCGGGGCTCCGGATAGTATCCCGCCACCATGCCGAGCGCCGCATGTTCGGCGGCCCGAGTGGCCACGTAGAAAACGATCGCCCCGACCCCCGCAACAATCCCCACCAGCCCGGCCAGCGCCAACAACCGAAGCTGGCTGCGAAGCCGCTCCTTGCGCAATAGGGCGATCCTCGGGAGCCAAGCGACCAGCCACCGCAGCGCGACCAGGTGGGTGTTGCCTTTCATGATCTGAGGTTACGTCCCTCCATCCGACCAGGGCCCCGCAAGCGATCGAGCGACATGGCCGGCTAAGCCAACCGCCGCCGGATTATGCTGAATGTCAAAAAAGCGGGCCGGCAATGGGTACGTGAGTTCCGCCACCGAGTGGGGGCGTTACCCATGTTTGCCGGCGCCCAGACCGTGATAATAGCCCGCCAACCCGCTTTGGGCAACCACCCGATAGCGGCGCAACTCTGCGAGTCCCAGCGTCTTGGGGCGAAACGGGCGCCGGCAGGCAGCGGAGTAACTCGGGTGACCTGCAAACAGGCCACTGGCGCAACCGCTTTCCACGGAAACACCGCCATGCGGTCGAGCCCCGGGCGTCAGCCCGGGGTGGGGTTTGGGGAAACGCGAGGTGCCGGCCGCACCGGGGGCTGACGCCCCCGGCTCGTGCTGATGCACTTCACTCTTGGCGGGCCGCACCCGGGGGCTGACGCCCCCGGCTCGCGAATGAGGTCACTCGGCAGCCAGGGGCCGGAGGTCCGGCACGGCCAGGCCTGCGCTGCCTTCCAGCTCGGCGGCGGCAAAGGTTTCGGGCCCGACGGGCACGCCCAGCGCGGCCAAGCAATCGGCGGTGACCAGGCCCACAGGGCGGCCGGCACGTTGGACGACCACGGCCGGCCGGCTGTCGCGGGTGAAAAACTCTCGCAGGCGCTCGAACGGCGCCGACTCGTCTTCCAGCGCCACGTCGCGGTCCATCACCTGCCGAGCCGGTATGCCTTCCCAGGGCTGGGGCGTCGAGGGGGCATTTTCGGCTAGAATCAGGCCTGCCAACGTGCCGTTGCGTTCGACCACGGGTAGGGCAGGCGCGCCTGTGCGGCGCAGAAGGGACCACGCTTGCGAAGCAGGGGCCTCGGCTGCGACGGCGTGGCTTATGACGCTCATCACGTCGCCGGCCCGAGTGCGGTCGAACAGCCGGCCTGCGGCGGCGAAATCGGTCCAGCCCTTGGGCGGGCGGAGGTCCTCGCCGTACGGACAGGCGGTATTGCGCCCCGCCGCTTTGGCGGCAGCCAGCGCCTGTTCGGCGTGGGCAACGGCGGCCTCGGCCGGCACCCCAGACGGGCACGGTGCAACGCCCAGACTGACCGTGATTCCGCAAGCCGGGGGTGTTGCGGGCGTGGCTGGCAGGGCTGATTCGGCGGCCCAATCGTCAGCGGCGATTGCCGTGCGGATGCGCTCTGCCCAGGCCAGGGCTTGGTCGGCCGGGGTTTGGGCAAGCATTGCGAATCGGCCGGCGCCGAACGAGGCCACCCCGGCCTCCTGGCCCGCATGGTGGACGAGAAGCTCGGCGACATGCCGAAGCACGGCGTCGCCCGCGGGCCAGCCCCAGCGCCGGTTGATGGCCGAAAGTCGGTCCACGTCGGCCACCGCAACCCAAAGCGGCAGCACACGGTCGGGGACAGGGGCGGGGGCCTTGTGCGGCCGGGCGGTCCCTTGGGGCGGCTGGCTGGACGCGGCCCACTCGGCCAGCCGCCGGCGCAGCCGGTGCAGAAACGCCGCCCGATTGGGCAGCCCTGTGAGCGGCTCCACGCCGGGCTGCCGGGCCATGCGGCGCTCGAACTCCAGCGCCCGGGCAGCAAAGCGCATACGGGCCAGCAATTCGCCATACACCACCGGCCGATGGAGAAAATCGTCCGCCCCCGCTTCCCAGGCCGGTGCGATGGCTTGGCTTGCGCCGGCACGGCATAGCATCATGATATAGGGCCTGGTCCCCGCGGTGCCCGAGGATGCGGTTCGGCAGATTTCCAAGGCCTGGGGGAGCCCCGGCTCGGCATCGACCACTAGGACGTGGGGGCACCAGGTCTCCAGTTCCAGCGCCGCAGCGGTGGCGTCGGCCGCCTGGCGGACCTCATAACCACACGCCAGAAGCAGGCGCGAGAGGTGCCCGAGTACCGGACGATCCTCGCTATACACCAGCACGCGCAATAGAGGTGTCATTGGTCCTTTCGAGCCTGTTGAGGCCTGCGGGGAAGCGGAAGTATTCCAACGGCTTGGGCTAGGCGAGCCCCCTCGCCAAGCTTCTGGGGCTGGCACTCCTTAGGGGCCTAATGAAGTCTAGGTTATTCAGGGCCGCCAGGCGGAAGGCTGCTTGCACCGAGGTACCGCGCACGGCAGCACAGGCGTGCTGCCGGCATCCCAGTAGCCGCCAGCGGCGAGGCTTGAAAAATGTCGCGTGCATCCGAAGGACGCACCCTACGGCGGAGTAAGGGCATGCTGCCGGCATCCCAGCGGCCGGGCAGCGGGTTGACTTGGCTGGCCGGCCGGTGGTAAAAGGGCAGGCAGCGTCCGCGGTTGCCGGGGTGTTGCGCCCCTGTTTGCAAGAAGGGCACCCGGCAATGCAGTCGGCATCGGCCAGGCAACTGCGGCGCCCTGCCCGCCCGAAGCGTTGAAGCCAAGGCGGCGTGCCTGCCGCAGGCCGCCGCATCGAATCGAATCCCACCGGAGGCTTTGACCATGCACCGACCGAATGCCGTGGGGCTTGTAGGTTTCGCCGTGGGCAGCGGGCAGAGCGCCTTGCGGAGGCGCGGCGTGGCGTTTGCGGGTCTTGCGTTTGTCATCGCTGCGGGCCTCATTGCGGTCCAAGAGGGGGTGTGGGCCGGCCAGCCTCAGGCCGGGCAACAAGGCTCGCTGTACGTGCGCCAGGGCTCGTGGGCCGAGACCATGCTGTCGGCCCGCAAGCGCTACCTCGAGTACCGCCAGGTCCAGCGCCAGAAGCTCGGGCGCCTGGAGGCCCAGCCGTTCGTAAGCCCTCCGATTGCCGGCGGCGGGCCTGGGATGAAGGTTTCGGTCGATGTTTCCGGATGGCGGTGGATGCGGCTGGTTACGGTGTTGGAGCAGGGCGGCGGCAACTGCCATATTTGGGGCGACGCGAAGCTAATCGCCAAAGACGGCACCGCGGTGTGGCTGGGGGACCTCCGCCCGGTCACCGTGCGCGTGGGATGGGGCCAGCTTCTGGTGGATCGCAACTGGCAAAACGAGCCGCTGCGGATCGGCACGCGCAAGTTCGAACACGGCATCTGGGTGCATGCCGATAGCGACGTGTGTTACGCCCTGGATGGCAAGTACGAACGGTTCGAAGCGTGGGTGGGCATGGATGCCGCCCGGGCGATCGGGGTGGCCCGATTCAAGGTGATGTTCGAGGATCCCAATTTGGCGGAAGAGATGTGGCGGCGGCTGGCGGCCGATTTCCCCGAGCCGATGCGCTGGTTCGCTGCCGACGTGCCGGGCGACCATCGGCGATGGTTGGAGCGAAACAGCGACACCCAGTTGGAGCAGGCGGCCATCGGCCGGGTGCTGGGTGCTTTGGGGGCGCAGCGCGGCGGGCTGGATGCGCAGTTCGAGGCGCTGCGCCGCCAGCGGGCCTCGCCCGACGATCGCCGCTGGCTGGAGCTTTACCTCCGCGCGTGCCGGTACCGGCAGTGCCGCGCGGTCGTCGATGGTATGGGCGTGCCCGAGCTGCAACGCCGGCTGGAGGCCGAGTGCCAGGCGCTATTGGTGCCCGAGGTCTCGCCGGAGGACCCCCGGTGGCCGCCGCTTTTGGCCAAAGCCCAGCGCCTGGCCAGCGTGTTGGGCCAGTCGCGGTGGCTCGATGCCGGAGCGATGCGTTCGGCGATGGAGTTGCTGGCCCGCGCCCTGCCGGGCCGCTTCGCACCCGGGCCGGAACTGGCCAGCCGGATCGAGGCCTTCGGCCAGCGTGCCCCGGAGGTGATCGCTTGGGCGGCCGGCGGCCTGGACGAATCGCTTGCCGGCCTGGCCGCCTGGGTGGCCGAAGGCAACGAACTCGGCCGGCAATTGGTGCTTGCCCTTCGCGGCATGAAAGAGTTCCTGGCTGTGCCCGCCCACGCAGGCCTGGAAAAAGAATGGCTCGAACAATACGAGATGCTCGAGCTGGACCTGGCCAACCGGCCGCACTTCGAAAAAGTGGCCGCGCAGACGTTCCGCCAGGCGGCGTTGGTGCTGCCCGAGGACCGCGATCCGGCCGATATCGTCCTCCGCCGCACCGCGGCCTTGCTGGCCGACTTGAAGCGGACCGCAGCCGCCAGCAGCCTCTCGGCGCTAGAAAAGGAACTGGGCGAGCTGCAAGCGGCCTCGGCGAACATCGATCCCGCCGCGCGCCACGCCCGCTATGTGCTCTATGCCGATGCCTGCCGCCTGCGCCGCCAGATCGCATGGAAAAATCCCCTTCTGGCGTTCGACCAGATCCTGTTCATCAAGCGCCACCGGGCCCTATACAACCACATGTGCGACCAGTATTACGGGATGGCGGCCACGCCCGGCGGCGGGTTATACATCCTTTCCGGGGCGTTCGGCCCAGAGCCCAAGGTGCGCGATGTGCTGGCTAACTCGGTGGTCCAGCGTGGCCGGCTCAAAGGTAAGGCCCTTTCGGGCGGGCCCACCACTCCACCGCCGGTTTCCTTCGACGGCATGGGCAACCGCCACGGCGAGGACAATGGGGGCGGTTCGTTCCTCTCGCCCGACCTCTCCTTCGATGCCAAGACGATACTGTTCGCCTATGTGGAAAACCAGGGCGACACCCGCCATCGGCACCATACCGATCCCTCGCAGGGGCACTGGCACGAGGGGCGGTGCTACCACATCTTCAAAGTCAACGTCGATGGCACCGGCCTGGAGCAGCTTACCGACGGCACGTGGAACGATTTCGACCCGTGCTTTCTGCCCAATGGCCGGATCGCGTTCATTTCGGAGCGCCGCGGCGGGTATTTGCGATGCGGCCGGGTGTGCCCGACCTACACCCTGTACGACATGGCGGCCGACGGCAGCGATATCACCTGCCTGAGCTTCCACGAGACCAACGAGTGGCACCCCAGCGTGACCCACGACGGGCGCATCGTGTACACGCGCTGGGATTACGTGGACCGCCATGGCTGTACCGCCCACCTGCCGTGGATCACGACGCTCGACGGCCGGGATAGCCGCGCCGTGCACGGCAACTTCGCCCCCCGGCATCTCCGGCCCGACATGGAATTGGACTGCCGCGCGGTGCCGGGGTCGCCGAAGTTCGTGGCCACGGCCGCCCCGCATCACGGCCAGGCGTATGGCTCGCTCGTGCTCATCGACCCCCGCGTGCCAGATGACGACGCCATGGGACCGGTCAAACGGCTCACGCCAGAAGTGGGCTTTCCCGAAAGCCAGGGGGGCGCCCAGGCCTATGGCACCCCTTGGCCTTTGAGCGAGGATTACCACCTGTGCATATACGACGCAGGAATGCGCCGCACCGGCGGGTTCCAGGGCGAGCGTTACCAGCGGGGCAATTACGGCATCTACCTGGTCGACGCCTTCGGCAACAAGGAACTCATCTATCGCGATCCGGAGATTTCGGGCCAAAGCCCCATACCGGTGGTGCCGCGGCCCAAGCCCGTGGTCGCCCCCGAACTGGTTCGCCGGGGGCCCGATACCGATCCGGCGGTCCGCACCCGCCTCCCAGCGCGCAATGCGGAAGCCACCGTCGCGCTGGTCAACGTGTATGACAGCCTGAAGCCCTGGCCGCCGGGCACGAGAATCAAAGAAGTCCGCGTGCTCCAGGTGCTGCCGATGACCGTCCCCTCGGGGGCGCCGCCCCACGAAACCGCCCTGCGCGTGGCCACGGCGGGCGATTCCGTGGTGCCGGTGCGCTATGTGCTGGGCACCGCCCCGGTCGAAGAGGATGGCAGCGCCCATTTCATCGTCCCCGCAAACAAGGAACTGTTCTTCCAGGCCATCGACCAGGACGGCTTGGCCGTGCAGTCGATGCGCTCGGCCACCTATCTGCACGAAGGGGAACGGCTGGTGTGCCTGGGCTGCCACGAGCCGAAGCACCGTTCGCCGCAGCCCCTGCGGACCATTCCCCTGGCCTTGCGGCGCGAACCGTCGCGGCTCGTGCCCGACGTCGATGGCACCAATCCTTTCAGCTATCCCCGGTTGGTGCAGCCGGTGCTCGATCGGCATTGCGTCCAGTGCCATGCGGAAAAAAGCGACAAGGCCCCCAACCTGGGCCGCGAGCCCATCGTGCGCAAGTGGTTCGCCTCGTACAACACCTTGGCCCCGCAATTCGGCTTTTCGGACTATGGGGATCCGTACCGGACCACCCCGGGCCGGTTCGGCGCCCGCGCTTCCAAACTGTACGAGCTGTTGCGCAAAGGCCATTACGACGTGAAGCTGCCGCCCGAGGATTGGCACCGGCTGGCCGTGTGGCTGGACTGCACGAGCCTGTTCTACGGCGTTTACGAAAAAGAGGGGGGCGAGGCCCAGTTGCGCGGCGAAGTAGTACGCCCCACGCTGGAATAGCCATTGGGCGATTGGACCACCTCCGCGAGGGATGGCACGTCCGCTTCGCCGAGGCATCGCCCCCGGACATCTATACCGCGAATGGGGCATGCCTTATACCCGATAGACGTATAACCTGACATTGCCGCGCGGGTCGCCACCCGGCTATACTCCGGCCCGTAAAGGGCAAACTGGCCGGCGAGTTCGCTTACGGGTCACGGATGAGGGGGTTCATGGCGGCCTATGGAGCGGTGTTTCGGCCACCGTCGGCGGATTTCGCCGACGGACTGGCACCCCCCGGACCGCACCGCGATCGAAGCCCCCCCTCTTGGGCCATTTTGGCAGCCCTCGTGGCTATCGGTCTTGTGCCGCGGGTGCTTATGGCGTGGCGCGTGCCCAC
>JBBIQF010000163.1:0-12940 GCA_037442445.1 Planctomycetaceae bacterium | reverse complement strand
GCCGAGAGAGGCCTGCACCAGCTTGGGACCCTCGGCCTGAAGCTCGACCGTGGCCAGCACGCTATAGGGCAGCGGCAGAAAGACGATTAGCGCCATCAGGGCGGCCAGCCCGGCCAGGCTGGCGTACATCCGCGTCTTCTTCACTTTTTCCAGCCTTCCGGGCACGTAGAAGAACTTCCCCAGGCGGTACAGCGGCTGCACCACCAGCCCCGCCAGGGCCAGGGCGACCACCATCCACCCCAGCGCTTCGAGCTTGTAATGCTTGCAGATGCGGTACAGGAACCAGAGGATCGAAAACACCACCAGCCAGCGATACACGGCGGCGGCCACCGAGTACAACGCGAACAGCACCTGGCGCCGCTGCGGCAGGAACGGGTCTTCCTGCGGCTCCAGGCCCAGGAACCATTGGCCGGCCTTCTGGCTCAAAATGGTGGTCGCCTTCTGCCGCAGGTTGGGGATTTCCAGAATGTCGGCCAGGATGTAGTAGCCGTCGTAGCGCAACAGCGGGTTGGCGTTGAAGATCACCGTGCTCACCGAGCAGATGAACATCACGTTCAGGGCCAGGTTATTGACGAGTCCCGGCGAGCTGTACCACCAGACGAAGGTGGCGATCGAGGCCAAGACCAGCTCGACGTACATGCCCGCGGCGCCGATGGCCGCCCGGTGCCACTTGTTGGGCAGCATCCACGAGTCGGACACATTGCAATACAAGCAGGGCGTCAGTACCAGGATCATCACGCCCATCTCGTGGCACTCGCCGCCGAAGTGCTTGCACGAAAGGCCGTGGCCGAATTCATGGAGCACCTTGGTGGCGGCCAGGGTCACGGCCAGGAGGAACGCATTGGCCGGGCTGAAAAACTGGTAAAACCCCGGCAGTTTGCTGCGGAACACGTCCAACTGCACGGCGACCAGCGTGGCGGCCGCCAGGGCCATCACGAGGCACACCGCCACGGCCCAGGGGGTGAAGAACCAGCGGACCTTGGGATACAGCCAGTTGAGGATTCTCTCCGGGTCGATCCCCTTGAAACGGATGCAGAGGATGTTGCTCACCGCGGCCAGCCACTCCTGGCGCCGGCGCTCGCCCCGCCGTTTGAGCAGTTGCGTGCCCTGCCCCTGCACGTCGGCGATGATCAGCCCGCTGCGGTGCAGCATGCCCAGGAACTGCTGGAGTTCGTCCAGGGTGATTTTCTGGGGCGGGAACTCGGCCTCGAACCGCTCCTTGATCTCGTCCAGGCTCGTCTGGCCGTCGAGCATCTGGAGGATGGCGAACTCCTCTTCCTGGAACCGGAAGTAGTGCAGCCCCACCGGGTCCTTCACCACCCAGTACGTCTTGCCGTGGTAGCGCTGGCGGCGGGCGGAGAGGTCGGGCCGCTTGCGGATGCGCAGCTTGCGCGCCGAGCTGGAAACCAGGCTTTCGGAAAGGGTGGCCATGGCGAGGGCTCCCGGTCACCGTTTCAGCTCGATGCGCATGGAACCTTTCTGGCCCGGCCGCAGCAGCCAGTGGCCCGAGGCGCCTTGCTCGTTGACCACCTCGGCGTGGACCAGGAACCGGCCATCGTTCTCGATCCGCGGGCTGACGAACACGATGCGGCCCTGGAAGGTCCGCGTCACGCCGTGGGCGAGGGTCACGGTGACGGTCACGGGCTGGCCGTCCACCTCGGCCGGCGCAACCCGCTCGGCATCCAGAAAGGCCTGGGTCCGCAGCCGATCGAGGCGGACGAGCTGGAACACCGGGTCGCCGGGCTTGACCCACTCGCCCACCCGCCGGTACCGCTGGACGATCATGCCGCTCCAGGGGGCGATGATCTTGCGGCGGCGGACGTCTTCGATGGCGGCGGCCAGCTCGGCCTTGGAGACGTTCTCTTTCTCCCCCGCGATGGCCAGCTCGTGGGTCGCCTGCTCGATGGCCAGATACGATTCGTTGTAGGCCAGCTTCAGCCGGCGAAGCTCGAAAGGCGTGACCGTGCCGGGGGCCTTGGCGTTGGTGGCGTCGGCCTGCTCGATTTCGGCATAAGCCACCTCGGCCTTGGCCTGGGCATAGCGGACATTGACATCATTTCCCGCTTCACGGCTGGCGGCCCGCAGCTTGGCCTGGGCGATTTCCAGCGCCCGCTGGGCATGCACATCGTCGATCTGCCCTAACTGGTCGCCTTCGGAAACCTCCAGGCCTTCTTTGGCTTCCACGTCGCGGAGTTGCCCCGTGGCCCGATCTTTCACCCGCGCGGTAAGGCTTTTCAGCACGCCGGCCTCCTGGGACTGGATGTCTGCCTCGTCGATGAGGGTCAGTTGGGAGTTCTCGATCCAGGCCGGATCGTGAGGCGAAGCGACGGGGCGGGAAGCCGATGGTGGGGCAGTGCCCGCCGGATTGGCGGCAGGCTCGCCGAGGGGCACCGAGGTGGTCCCCGGCCCCCCGGGCACCGTGTCGGGCTGGGCCGCTAGGAGCGGCTCGGCCGGCGGGCTGGGACGGCGAACCGGCACGACCTGGGGGAGGCTGCCCGGCCGGCGGGCACCAGCCGCACCGGCGCTGCCGGGCGAGACGCTCTCCGGCACCTCGGCCGCGGTGCCCCTGTCGCTGGCGATTGTCGGGTCCGCCGCGGGACTGGCGGGGCCGGCAGTGGCCGGACCGCTCTGCCCATCCTGCGACGTGGCGTGCTGCCAAAGCAGGTTCAGGGCGACGGCCACGGCCGCCAGAGCAATGACCGCAAAGGTAATCCGTCGTGTGTATCGCATGGCTTCACCCTCGCATGGCAACCGCAGGGTTGGGCAAGCCGGCCTTTCGGTGGCCAGATCGCCTGGCCGTAACGCCTGCCGCCGCGGGTGCTGCGGGCCGGCTTGCACGGCACGATCGTGCACCTCGCTTCAGAACCATCGGAACCACATCTTGCGGGCCCAGGCGATCAGGTCGTGCAGCCACACGTAGCCGATCGAGCGCTTGCCGCAGTCGATCTTGGCGGTGACCGCCGCACCCTGGCGGAGGTGTTCGGGCCGGAGTTCGTTCTTGTCGATGGCCACTTTGACGCGGACCGTGTTCCCCTCCTCGCCGCGGACCTCGGCATACAGATGCATCTGTTTGACCTTGCCGGCGTGCCGCGTGCCAGGATCGGTAGCCAGCACATAGGTGACGTCGAGTTGATCGTCCCAGTCTTCGCCGGCCAGCTCGCGGAGGGTGCTGCGGAGTTCTTCGTCGGGGACTTGCTGCACCTGGCGGTCGGCCTCGGCGGCGGCCTCTTCCTCGGGCAGGTCCGGCACCCCTGCCCGCAAGCGCGCAAGGGCCAGTTCCCGCAGCCGCGCGCGGAGCTGCTCGTACCGTTGGTTCTGCGCCCGGGTGATATGCCCCATGCGGTCCTCGGGCACGTGGAGTTCCAGCTCCCAGTCCTGGTCGGGGTCGGCGACCTCGAGAATCCGCTGGCCCTGGCGCACAAAGCGGTTCTCCAGCAACCGGCGCACATCCCAGGTGGTCACCAGGCCGTCGATGGGGCTCCGCACCGTCAATTCCGCCAGTTGCTGCTTGAGCACCGCGTACTCGACCCTCAGGGAGCTGATCCGTTCGCGGAGTTCGGCCAACTGGGCGGTCAACCGGCCGCGCTCCTCGGGCGTCAGGGACCGGTTCATCACCAGGTTGCCTTCCGTCGCCCGATAGTTCTCCAGCGCGGTGAGCAGTTGCCCTTCGGTCTCGATGTAGCGTTGCTGGAGGGCGTGATTGCGCAGTACGATCATGGGCTGGCCGGCCGCCACGCGGGTTCCATGTTCCACAAGAATCTGGTCCACGGTGCCATCCACCCCGGCGTACACGTCCCGTTTGTGCTGCGGTTCCAGGGTGCCTTCGCTGCGCAGCGCGAAGTCGTAGGGGACCACCGCTGCCGCAAGGACCAGCGCCAGCGCCAGCACGGCAGCCGCCATCACTTTGGGGAGGTTGCGGGCCCGCACCACCCAGCGGGCCTTGCCCAGGGTCCGCCACAGGGGCATGAGGAACAGGCTTTCGTGCTCCACCGCGTTGGCCAGCGCCACGGCGCTGTGCTGGCGCACCACTTCCACGCGGTGGCGCATCCGTTCGGGCACCCGGGCGTCTTCGATCTGCTCGACGATCAGGGCACCGACCGGCTCGGGGCGCTCGATCGGCTCGTCCGGCCGGTCGCGCTCCGTTTCCTCGGGCTCCGGGCGTGCCAGGGGGAGCACGGCCACCGTCTTGGAGTGCGATTCGTCCACATACTCCTGCATGGCGTCTTCGATCTGCGGGGCCATCTGGCTGGTATCGCCCGTGTACCAGATGGGCTCGCCCCCGGCGACCACCACGGTGGCCAGCCGGTTGAGCAGGCGGATGGTGTTCGATCGCTTGTCGAACAGGTCTTGCCCGCTGACCGCCTCGATGACACAGCGGTCCCCCTTGCGGACCGCCACGCTGACGCGGTCGCATTCGATCAGCCGGCGCCCCTCGTTGGCGATGGTGTAGGCCGTCTCGCGGGGGTTGAGGCTGGAATGTACCAGGCGGGTGAACTCTTCAAGCTGCGTCCAGAGGAGTTGGCGATCGGAGAACTGGCGAAGGTCGCGGCTCTTGAGGTAGTCGCCGGCAAGCTCGCACACCTGGAGCAGAAATCGCAGATAACCCCGCTGGATGCCCGGCCCGGCCTCGGGGCGCTGGAAGACCTCGACCACCCCCTTGACTTCCAGCTCGGTCTTCAGCGGCCCGAGCACCAGCAAGAAGTCGGTGGGGTTGGCCCCCCCCTCCTCATCGCCCGAGCCGGCATGGGGCGGCACCAGCATCCCTTCGCCGCTGCGCAGTATCTTTTGCAGCAGGCGGGTGTGCCGGGTCATGTCCTCGGAATCGGGAGGCGGCAGGCGGGCCTCCTGGAGGTTGACCTGGTATTGAAGGACCAGCCGGTTTTGGTCTTCCAAGGTCCAGACCACGCCGCCGATGGCCGCCAAGGCCGAAACCACCCGCGGCAGCATCTGGCCGTAAAACTCCTGCGGGTCGATATCGGACCGGGCCAATTGGGCGATTTCGGCCACCAGCGAGCGGATTTGCTGCTTGGTCTGCTCGATGAGTTGGGGATCGACGGATTGTTCGCTGCTCATAAGCCCGCGTTTCTCGCGACAAGGACATTCCGCCTGCGGATCGAGCCTCCGGCAGCCCCTGGCGACTGTGGCATCGCCCGGCGCGATCCACCGACCCCACTCTTTTTTCTTAACGCTTTCTTGTGGCCCCCTCAAGCTTAGGACGCCCGGCCGGCAGTTGCGGTTCCTCTGCCGGGGCCGCGGGGCAGGCATGGACGTGCCCGTCCAGCACGCAGATTTCCCTTCAAGATGATCCGATAATTCGAATGAAAGCAATTACATAAATGATAGCGATTCCGTGTTTCTTGCGGTCTAGGCGAAATCGCAAGGCCCTTTCCCGCCCCCCACGTGAACTTCATCGTCAAACCAGCCCCCAACGCTTCCTGAGAAACCATTCGGTGCCCAGCAGCGTTACAAGCGCCAGGAAAAACGGCCAGGTATCCCACAGGGTGCGGCGGGTTTCGACCGGCACCTCCAGGCTGTCGATGTCGTCCAGGAACCGCCGGAGCACGCTGGGCAGCTCTTCCGGGGCATGGGACTGCCCGCCGCTTATGGCCGCCAGATTGTCGAGCGTGCCCGCTTCTGCCGTGGCGTTGTCCAGCTCCAGGTCTTGCTGGAAGATGGTGAACCGTGCCCGCGAGCTTCCCACCTCCTGGTCGCCTTGGGTGGCGCTGACGGAAAAGGCATAATCGCCGGGTTCCAGCGTCTCTTGGAACGACACCGTGCCTCCCTCGGCGGTCGCCACGGGCGACAAGACCCGTTTGGCCCCGCCGGGCATTTCCACTTCGACCCGGTAGGACGCGTCGGCGATCGGCTCGCCCGTGGGGGATTGGGCCCCGAAGCTGGCCTCGACCCGCTGCCCCGGGGCGAAACGCCGCTGGGCGAGCTTGATCCACACGTTTCCCTCGGTCGATTGGTCCTTCTTGGCCAGCCAGAGGACGATCTGCCGCCAGAACCGCTTGTGTTCGGCCTGGAAACCCCGCATCCACCAGCGCCACGTCGAGTCGCCGGCGAAGGCCAGGACACGCCCCTCGCCGAAATCCTGGGCCACCAGCAGGGGCTGGTTGTCTTCGGTGGCGGCCAGCACCCGGGCCGTGCGTTTTTCCCGCAGCCGGTTCGCTCCGTCCAGGGGAGGCAACTGCGCCCATTTGGCCGCGCTTTGGGCCGGCGTGCTCCCCAGGCGCAGGCTGAAGTGCATCTGCCCCAGTTGCGTGGGGCGCATGTGTACGGGCTGAAGGATATGCAGGTCCGGCGGGAAGGGCGTGTCTTTCTGCTGGCGCTCGTTGGCGTGCATTTCGACCGGCAGCACATCGGCCAGGGGCGTGCTGGCGTAGCCCCCCGGCCCGAACGAGTGCCCCCCGCCCAGCATGATCAGCCCCGCGCCTTGTTGAACCCGGTCCCGCAACGCACCCCATTCGGCATTTGAAAACGCCGTGCTGTCGATATCGCCCAATATGAAGACGTCGTACTTGCCCGGGCGGAAGAATTGGTCGGCATCGCCCGGCCGAGTCTCCGGCCGCTCCGGGTCGAATCGCCGATAGTCCACGTGGATGTCGGGCGAGGCATCCAGCGACCGGCGGAGGAACTTCACTTCCGGCCGCCAATCCGCTTCCAAATACAGCACGTTCAGGCCGCCCTTAAGTGCATTGACAAACGTGGTGATGGCGTTGTTGGTGGTGACCAACTCGCCGGGCTGCACCTCGGCTTCCAGGGTGAGCTTGTGTTCGCCCGCCTGTTGGGGGACGAAAGCGAAACGGACCGGCACGCGATCCCCCTCGCCCGGCGATTGGACTTCCTGCTGGCCGGCCACCTCGGACTGCCCGTCCGGCCGCTGCACCACCAGCCGCACCGCGATCGGCCGGTTGGCGAAGCCGTCGATCCGGACCTGGCCGGAGACATTCAGCTCGTTCTTGACGAACACCGTCTGGTCGGCGACCAACTCGGTTACCGCCACGTCCTGGGCTTGCCCGAGCCCGCGGGACTGCCCGAAGCGGAAAGCAAACAAAGGCCAGCCCAGATGTTTCATCCGCGCGGCCACGGTTTGGGGGAGGGTGTCGCGGGGGGGATAGGCCCGCTGCGCCCCGTCGCTGAACAACAGGACCCCCAGGACCCGTTTGCCGCTGTGCTCGCGGAGCAGATCTTCCAGGGTAGCCCCGATGGCCGTCTGCGGGCCGTCGGGAGATTCGGCCAGCGCCACGGCGCCGTCCTGCATCTCGACCGGCTGCGGTGCCACATCGAAGGTGTACGCCTTGACTTCGAAGCGAGTGGCCAGTTCCGCCAATTGGCCGCGGGAGTTCTCCACCGTTTGGCGCAATACCTCCCAGCGGGTGCGGCCGTTGACCGCGTCGGGAACCGACATGCTCCGCGACTTATCGAACACCAAGAGCAGGGTGGCCGATTGCCGGGTGGTATCGGTATAGACGATGGCGGGGCGGAGCAACGCCGTCACCACCATGGCCACCGAAAGCAGCCGCAGCGCAAACAACACCCGCTTGCGGCGCGGTGCGACACCGCCGAACGACGGGCCGACAAGGCCCAGCAATAAGAGCAATCCGGCGGCCACGGCCACGATCACCAGATAGTGGTCCCCGCCGACCGGGTTGACTGACCAGCGGACCATCAGCGGCTCGGCCTAGGCGCAAGAGTCATGAGGCGTTTTTCCCGTGGGCCCCGATTGCTGGCCACCCGTTATTCTACCTCCGGAACTGCCCGGTGCGAGGTGCCGGCCCTGCGGGGCGCAAGGCGGCAGGAGCTGTGTGGCCGCGCTAAGCCCCGGTGGAGCGACGCGGGCAAGGGTCCCGCGGCCGGCCACGCCGCAGGGCGTTCACCGCCAATGGCCATGCAAAAGACAGGCGCCTACCGGCGGCGTTCCGTTTTCCGCCAACCCGCGACGGGCGAGAAGGTGGAGCGATTTACCCTACTTTGGCGTTATCCGCCGGCAGCCAACACGGGTAGCGCGACGGCGAACTCCTTCCCCCGGGGTACCCCGAATCGCGAAGCCTTCCCGGCTACTCGTGGCACGGAGTCGAGTTGCGGATGGCTTCGTACACCTCGCGCCGGTGGACGGGGACTTCTTTGGGGGCGTCGATCCCCAGGCGGACCTTGTCCCCGCGGATTTCCACCACCGTGACGACGATGTGTTCGCCGATCACGATCTGTTCATTCTTCTTTCGGCTGAATACCAGCATACGCACCGCCTCCTGGCTCGCGAGGGCGGTTAGGGTCCGGCACTGCGGAAACAGGCCGCGCCGCGTCGCCTGCTAGGACTAAGCAATGCGGTCTACGACCGCCCGTCATCCACGTGTCAAGAGCCGGCACCGCCACCCAGGTGCCGTCAATAGGTAGGATTCGCTCGGCGGGGTTACCGTCAGGGTGTCCGATCCCTACTACGACGCCATTAACATAACCGATGTCGGCCGGGATTGCAACTTCCGCGGCAGCAATTTTGCACAAGCCGGGTGGTGAAATACCACCTGAAGTGATGTACTGGAGCGGGAATCTGGGAAATCTGCCGCAAGCAGGCATCCTGAGCATTGTGCGGCGAATCCGTCGGCTCCGGAAAATACGGTTTGCGACAATCGGACCACCCCCTCCTTGCCGATATGGACAACACAAGGAGGTCTCCGCCATGACCGCCACCCCTCAGCCCGACCAAATCCGCAGACTGGTACTCCGCGTGTTCGGTGAATTGGGCCTTAGCGCCGCCGAACTCTCGGAGATGAACGAAACGTTATTCGTCAACAACCGGCGTTACTTGGCCAGATCCTACCGTGCGGGGGGGTTGATGGCCATGTGGCTCATCGACCTCGGCGTGCTTCAATTCTACGCAGCCGACGGCCAGATGCTCCGCACCATCAACCTCTTCCACGAAATGGAACCCCAGCGGGTTGCGGCATAGACCGCTTTTTCAGCCCCAGAAAAGCTGGCTGGATCGGCCCTCCGGCTCTCAGCGGGCTCAACGGAGGCCGATGGGGGGGGGCCTTGAGGCGCTTACGCCACGTCTTACTTGGTCGATTCCCACCCATCTTTAGTATTTTTGCCTCATTGCGCGCAGACCTCCCCCCGACGCTACCGCATCAAGCACATGCCATGCGCGACCTGGAGGGACGCGCTTCGTCGCGTCCGGCGTGTTTACGATCCCCTCGTCGGCCACGACGGAGCGTGGCCCTCCAAAAGGGCGTGGCCCTCCAAGGGAGCGTGGCCCTCCAGCGGATCTCCACCGCACTACACTTCCCCGGGAAGCTCATACCCCTTGCGGCGGGGGCGGTTGATGTAGCAATTCGCTTCCTCGTCGCCGACGAACTGCTCGTTTTGGGGGTCCCAGTGGAGCTTGCGGCCCAGCTCGCGGGCGATGTTGGCTAGGTGGCACACGGTGATCGAGCGATGGCCGATCTCCACATCGGCCACCGGCCGCTGGCGCGTCTTGATGCAGTCGATCCAGTTCTCCATGTGATACTTCGCCTGCCATAGGGCCACTTCGTCGCGCCATTTGTCGGCCAGATGGGCCGGGGGCGGGTCCTTGACCAGGTCCTTCGGATTGGTGGTGAACTTGTTGCGGTTGATCTCGATCTTGCCCTTTTCCCCCGTGAAGATCGCCCCGCCGTGAGGGCCCCGGTCCAACTCCAGGCGGACTTCGACGCCGTTGGCATAACGGTACGACACCTTGCCGTTGGGACCAGGCGTGACCGGCCAGATTTCGACCGGCCCCGTGCCGTCCATGCCCAGGGCCCACTGGACCTGATCGAGCCCGTGGGCCCCCCAATTGGTCATCTCGCCGCCGGAGAAGTCCCGCCAGGCCATCCAGCCGAAGTGCAAAGCGGCGTTGTAGGGGCGCATCTCGGCCTGGCCCAGCCAGCGGTCCCAATCCAGCCCTTCGGGAATGGGTTGGGCGGGCAAGCCCTGGTACACCCGCGGGCCGGTGTAGTTGATGCCCTGCACCAAGAGGACCTTGCCGATGCCGCCGTTGCGCACGAACTCGCAGGCGAAGCGGTTCATCTCCATCGACCGCTGCTGGCTGCCGACCTGGAACACCCGGCCGTACTTGCGCACCGCCCGAACCAGCACCCGCCCCTCGCCGATGGTGAGCGTCAGCGGCTTTTCGGCGTACACGTCTTTGCCGGCCTGGCAGGCATGGATGCACGGCAGGACCCGGCCGTGGTCGGTGGTGACCACCAGCACCGCGTCGATGTCCTTCTCGTCCAGCACGCGGCGGTAATCCTGGTGCACGCGCCAGGCGGCCTGTTTTTGTTTGGCCACTTCCTCGGCCCGGCGGAGGAAGCAGTCGCAGACGCTGGCCACCTGCCCCGATTCGGGCAGTTGGTCGATGAGCAGCCGGGCCCGGCCACCCATGCCAATCACGCCCAGGGTGACCCGTTCGTTCGCCCCCGGCCGGCCAGGTGCCGAAAGAGCTCGCCGCGGCACGAGCATGGGCACGCCCATGCCCGCAGCGGCCCCTAGGCCCCCAAGCAACCGGCGGCGTGAAAAGCGGCTGGCAATAGGCATCGGTGCTCGACCTCCGACGCAAGGCGTTTTCGGTTTGCGGGGATGCAGTATAGCGCTGGGACCGCCCAGGGGCAACGCGGTCTGGCTGGCAGCACGGCCGCACACCGGCCGCGTGCCGCAATGGCTCCGGCTTCGATGCTTGCGATTGACGCGGCACCGCGCCGCCCCCATACTGGCTGCAAACCCCATTTTCATGCGAAAGGGAAGGCGATGCGAGCCAGGAGTTGCGCCAAGGGTCGTTTCGTGGTGCCGCGGGGCGGTGGCAACGGGGTTGGTGGCTCCGGGCTGAACCTTGGGGTGCTCGCCGCGGCGCTTGTGGTGGTTGTGCAGGGTGCCACGGGTCGGGCCGCCGAGCCGGCCTCTCGGCCCAACGTGGTCTTCATGCTGGCCGACGACCTGGGCCAGCGCGACCTGGGGTGCTATGGGAGCACGTTTTACGAGACGCCGCATTTGGACCGGATGGCCCGGCAGGGGGCCCGGTTCACCGATGCCTACGCCTCGTGCCCGGTGTGTTCGCCCACCCGGGCCAGCATCATGGTGGGCAAGTGGCCGCAGCGCACGGGCATCACCGATTACATCGGCGCGCCGGCACCGGAGCGGTGGAAGCGGAACACGAAGTTGCTGCCGGCCCCGTATCGCGACCGGCTCGACCTGGCCGAGGTCACGCTGGCCGAGGCCTTCCGGCAGGCCGGATACGCCACGTTTTTCGCGGGCAAGTGGCACCTCGGGCCGGAGGGGTTCTGGCCCGAGGACCAGGGGTTCGACATCAACAAAGGGGGCTGTGCGTGGGGGGCGCCCTCGGGCGGTAAACGGTACTTCTCGCCCTACGGGAACCCGCGGTTGCCCGATGGCCCGCCAGGCGAGCATCTGCCCGACCGGCTAGCCAGCGAGACGGTGCGGTTCATCGAGGCCAACCGGCACCGGCCGTTCTTCGTGTATCTAGCGTTCTATTCGGTGCATACGCCGCTCATGGCCCGGGAGGACCTGCGGCAGAAATACGAAGCCAAGCGGCGGCGTTTGGGTCTTGAGGCCAAATGGGGGCGCGAGGAGCCGCGCGATGTGCGCCTGGTCCAGGAACATCCGGTGTATGCCGCGATGGTCGAGGCGATGGACCTGGCCGTGGGCAAGGTGCTCGCCAAACTCGACGAACTCGGATTGAGCGACAACACGCTGGTGATATTCACATCGGACAATGGCGGGCTATCGACCAGCGAGGGGTGGCCGACCTCGAATCTCCCGTGGCGGGCCGGCAAAGGCTGGCTGTACGAAGGGGGCATCCGGGAGCCGCTGTTGGTCCGCTGGCCGAAGGTGGTTCGGCCGGGGACGGTCATCGATACCCCGGTGGCCAGCCCCGATTTCTTTCCCACGCTGGTGGAGGCGGCGGGTTTGGCCGCGCCCGGCCAGCTCGACGGGCAGAGCCTGCTGCCCGTGTTGCGCGGCACGGGGGGCCTGGCTGAGCGGGCTTTGTACTGGCACTATCCGCACTATGGCAATCAGGGGGGCGCACCGGGGGCCGCCATCCGCCGCGGGCCGTGGAAGCTGATCGAATGGTTCGAGGACGGCAAGGTGGAACTTTTCAACCTGGCCGAAGACCCCGGCGAAACGCGGGATCGGGCCGGTGCCGAACCGCAGCGCGTGGCCCAGCTCCGCGCCGAACTCCATGCCTGGCAGCGCGATGTGGGGGCGAAGTTCCCCACGCGCAACCCGGCCTTCGACCCGGCCAAGCCTAGCGGTCGCGAAAGCCGCCGCGTGGCGGCAGGCCGGCCGGCGACGCCCGCCACGCTTACGGCTCGATGACCCGCACGCTGGCGCCGTGGTTGTCGGGCCGGGCAATGCAGATATGGAGGTCCTCGGTATCGGGCATGGCCCGCAGGCGCTCGGCAAATGCGCAGGCCGCGGCTTCATCCGGCAACAGGGCAAACAGCGTGGGGCCCCAGGAGCTTTGGCCCGTGCCGCGAACGCCCAAAGCCCGGATCCGGTTGACGAGCGTTTCCAGTCGCGGGTCGGCGAAGGGCCCACCTTGCACGTGGGCGAAACTCATCCCCGCCAGATAGCCGTAGCGATACAGGCTTTCGGAGAAGGCGTCGAAATCGCCGGCGGCGGCTGCGGGCCAGAGTACCTCGGCCGCTTCGCGCCGCAAGGCGGCCAGATGGCTGGCCGGCAACTCGGGCAGGCGGGCGAAGGCGCGGCGCTCGCGGTCGCCCCACAGCCCCCGCAGCCCCCGGGGGCGCAAGAGCACAAATCGCCAGGCGGCAGGCAGGGCGGCGCGGCGGACCGAAGCGCCGAACTCGCCGGCCGCTGCCGTGCCCGGGTCCCAGATCAGCCCGCCGTGGGCAAAACCATGCACGCCGACGACCGAGCGGTGGCCGCGCCCCGCCCACTGCGC
>JBBIQF010000162.1:0-13010 GCA_037442445.1 Planctomycetaceae bacterium | reverse complement strand
CCCGCACGGACCTCTCTCAATCGAGGAAACCCACCAGCTCCTGGCTGCGGCAAGGCTGCTGGAGCTTGCGCAGGGCCTTGGCCTCGATCTGGCGGATCCTTTCGCGGGTGACCTTGAAGATGTGGCCCACCTCTTCCAGGGTATAGCAATACCCGTCGCCCAGGCCATAGCGGAGCTTGACGATTTCCCGCTCGCGGTAGCTGAGGGTTTTGAGGACCTTGTGGATCCGCTTGCGGAGCATCTCGCGGGTGGCGCCGACCGCCGGGCTCTGGGCGGTGGCATCGGGCAAGAGGTCGCCAAAGTGGCTGTCCTCGCTGTTGCCCACCGGCCGGTCCAGGCTGATGGGGTACCGGCTCATGGCCAGCACGCGGCGGGTCTCGTCGAGCTGGGTGTGGCTGGCCGAGGCGGTCTCCTCGATGGTCGGCTCGCGCCCCAGGTCCTGGAGCAAGCGCCGCGACACATTGCGGACCCGCGACATGGTTTCCACCATGTGCACGGGAATGCGGATGGTGCGGCTTTGGTCGGCCACGGCCCGGGTGATCGCCTGCCGGATCCACCAGGTGGCATAGGTGCAGAACTTGAACCCGCGGCGGTACTCGAACTTATCCACCGCCCGCATCAGCCCCGCATTGCCCTCCTGGATGAGGTCCAGAAAACTCAGTCCCCGGTTGCGGTACTTCTTGGCGATGGAGACCACCAGGCGCAGGTTCCCCTCCGAGAGCCCCCGCTTGGCCTCCTGGTACTGGGCATAGATGGCCTTTAGATAGCGGACGCGGTTGCGGAGGCTGGTGGGGGTTTCCTGCGTGGCCCGGAGGATGTTGCGGAACTCGATCACCCAGGGTTCCCGCTCGCGGGGCGGCCCGCCGGCCCGGCGGTGCTGGTCGATGCGGGCCTTGAGTTCGTCCACGCGGCGGCTGTACTCCTCGAGCGTCTTGATCCAGGGCTCGATCCGCTGGGTCCGCAGCCCGAGTTCTTCGATCAGCCGAACCGCCCGGCGGCGCGACCGGCCCAAACGCCGCCACGCCGCCTTGCGTTCGCCCCAGGGCCGGCGGCGGTTGGTGGCAATCCGGTAGTCCTGGCGGTTGCGTTTGAGGATGACCGCCAGGGTCCGCAGGTTATGGGGCAACCGGCCAAGAATCTGCTGCTTCTCCAGCCGATCGCTCACCGACACCTGGACCGTGCGGTCGAACGGCAGCTCGCCTTCATGCACCCGGCGGAGGGTGCGGACAATCTGCTGCATCACGTAATCGCATTCCACCACGCGCCGCCGGAAGCGGGCGCGGGTGACTTCGATCTGCTTGGCCAGCGCGATCTCCTGCTGGCGGGTCAACAGCGGAATCTGCCCCATCTGGGTCAGATACATGCGGACGGGGTCGTCGGACCATGACTCGCTATCGTCCGCCCCCACCAGGTCTTCCAGACCGGCATCGTTTTCCAGATCCTCCCCCTCTTCCCCTTCCGCATCGGCCATCGGCTCATCGAGGTCGGTATCTTCGAGTTCTAGCGACTCGACGGCCTTGGCTTCCAGGTCGATGTCGTCCTCGTCCAGCGGCGGAGCGATCTGGTCGAAATCGTCCAACAGGTCTGCGTCGTACAATGCCACACTCCCTTTTCAAGGCCAGAAGGATGCTCTGGGACGCCCAAGTGCCCGTGCGCGGCGCGGCAAACCACGCAATTATGCCACCCGCTGGAGCCCATGGTGGCACGACTCGTCATTTGGCAAGGGATTCTGTTGAGAGAAAGAACGACGGCTCGGCAGACAGCCCGCAAACCCCAAGTCTCTCGGGAACCACCCTCCCTTGACCAGCGCTTTGCGGTTGTCCATCCTATCCCCTGCCGCCGGGGCGCAAAGCGCCCAGGGTTGCCAAGAACCTGGGTCGTAGGGCTACGGTTGGGGCGCGGCGTGCGCGCCGAGTTCCCCGGCTTGTGCGGGCGAAGCGGAGAGCTTTCTCACCCGGGAGCCTCTTTTGGCCGAGGCTGGGCTTTCGGGGCAATTGTCATTCTAACAGCCCACGGCGCGATGTCTAGCCTCTATCTGGCCACTTTCTTGAGGGATTCTGCCAATGTTCCGAAAAAGCCAGATCGGGCAATTGGCGGATTTTGATAACTCAGAAGGCGGGCCGTCGCTCACCTTGCAGTCTGAGGTGGCACCCCTAGAAAGGCTTGCCGCCGACGCCCCCGATCGCAACCCGCGTCACGCAATTGCCCCGCAACCCGGACCACGTACCGCGCCGCGACGGCCAGAGAGCGGCCCCCGTTAAGCCGGGTTACGCGCCGAACGCGGGGCCGGTAGCAAACCGAACCGCGACCGAAGTAGGAAATCCAAGCCGCGACCGCAGGGGAGCGGCCCCTCGGCAAGCCGGTCCGTCAAAGCATCCGGCCGTGGTCCCTGGCTCTCATCGTGTGGGCAAGGGCCTGCGGACCGGGAGTTTCTTTCGGGTGGCGGCTGCGGCCTTGCGCACGGCGGCCATGCCGTTCTCGCCCAGCACCCGCTGGGCCTTGGCCAGGTCGTTGACCTTGATCACGGCCAGCACCCCCCGTTTGTTGCCTTCCAGGGCGAACGAGCAGTAGGCGTAGTCGATGTTGAGGTGTTCGGCGGCCAGGCGCTCGCAGATTTTGCGGAAGGCGCCGGGCTGGCCGGGCACCTCCACCAGCAGCACGTCGGCCGTTTCGCTGCGGATGTTCAGGGCACCCAGGACCTCGACGGCCTTGGCGGGGTCATCCGGCACGAAGCGGACGGTACCGCGGTCTCCGGAGTCCATGACGGCCAGGGCCCGGAAGTTGACCTTTTCTTTGTTGAGGGCGGCCAGCATGGCGGCCAGCCGGCCGGGCTTGTTGACCAGCGATACCGAGATTTGCTTGGCCGTTTGCATCCCGTTCCTCCTTTTCGAGAAGAGTTGCAGCGTGGAACCGAGTCGCAAAACCAAGAAAAGCATACGCGCCGCCGGTTGGCCCGGCCCGAAGGCCGCCGCTTGGAGGCAGCGTACACTTGGCCCCTGCTATAGGAAAAGACATAACCTTGTTTGCCCGGGTTCGCTGGCGCGCTGCCCCGCAGGCCGAAGCCTACGAAAGCAGCCGACGAACGCTTTCCAACAACCGATCCATGGCAAAGGGCTTGCGGATGTAATCGTCCACCCCAAGCATTTCGGCGTACGCTTTGTGGCGATTCCCTTCGTTGGCGGTAATCATGATCACGCGCGTGGGAATCCGCTGCGTGCGCCGCAGCCGTTCCAAAACCAAAAAACCGCTCCGCTTGGGCATCATCATGTCCAGGATGACCAGGTCGGGATTGTCCCGCTCGGCCATCGCCAGACCCTGATTCCCGTCGCGGGCGATGAGAATCTGGTAGCCCCGCGCCTCCAGGGCGATGCGCATCGACTCGACGATCTCCGGGTCGTCATCGACCAAAAGGATCGTCTTGCGCCGGGCCTGGGGTTCCGTCTGAGTCGCTTCGTCGGGCATCCGCCAATATCTCCCACTGTGGTGGTACACACCTTGCCCCGCGGGCAAGGGCGCCGCCGTGGGCCCCGCCTGCTCCTATCATTAACGCAGGGCAGGGGTCTTGGCAAGCATTGTCCCCGGCGAATCGGGCGATTCCCACCGCCCTTGGCGGAGCAACATGGTCCGCTGGGCGTACCGGTCGGCCACTTCTTGATGGGTAACCAGGACCACCGTACCCCCCTGGCGGTGGAAATCGGCCAACAGCTCCATCACGCCCAGGGCGTTCTGAGGGTCTAAATTGCCCGTTGGCTCGTCGGCCAGCAGCACTTGGGGGCGGTTCAACAGCGCCCGGGCAATGGCCACCCGCTGGCATTCGCCGGTGCTTAGGTCCGGGGGATGGTGGTGCAAGCGGTCGGTCAGATGGAAATCGGCCAGCAGTTGTTCGGCCCGCTGCCGGGACGCGGCCTCCTGGCCGGGAAGTGCCGCCAACAGCACGTTGCCCAACACGTCCAGGTACGGCAGCAAATGGAACGTTTGGAAGACGAACCCGATATGCCTTGCGCGGAACGCCGCGCGCTGGGCGGGGGTCATGCGCCCCAGATCGGCCCCCGCCACTTCCACCCGCCCTGCCGTGGGCCGCGCCAAGCCCCCCACAATGTTCAGCAGGGTCGTCTTCCCGCACCCACTCGGGCCACGCACCACCACGAACTGGCCCGGCTCGACCACCAAGTCGATGCCGGCCAGGGCCCGAACGGTGCTGCCATCGGGCCGGCGGTACACCTTTTCCACGTTCTCGAGGCGGATCATGCTCACGGCGTGTCGTAGCGTGCTTTGCGTAACACCCAAACGCCCGCAAGCAGGACGGCCGCGGCTGCCACGCCTAAACCCACGCCGAACTGCCACAGTTGGCGGCGGGTAAAGGACTGCTGGCCGGCATCCGTGGCCATCCCCACCGTGGCGGACACCACCGGCGCCGAGAGGCCGGCCACCAAACCAGCCGCTGCGGTGCTTTCCGCCGGGCTGCTTTGCTGATTGCTGCCTTGCCCGTTTCCGGCCGGAGGGCTAACGGCTTTTGGGTAGCCGGGCTCGGTCGCTCCAGATGCCGGAGTTGTTGAAGCCAAGACACTTGTGCCGGCCGCCTCGGCGCCGGAAGCCCCTGGGCCGCCCGCCACACTTCTGCCCGTGCCGGGCAGGGGGCAACAACTCGCACCGCTTGCGGGTGGGATGGGACCCTCGGTGGAAGCCACCGGCATATCGGCCGGCACCTCGGCATAGTCAGGGCCGGCCACCGGTGCCGGCTCCTCATTCTGTGCCAGATGCTCGGCCGTGGCGTCCCAGTCCCATGCAAAAAGCAGGTCCACACCGGGATTCTGGTCCTTGATGACGCATGAACACGCTCCGCCCAAGAATGCCACCAACTCGTCGATGCTGTCGCTGTTGATCTGGTCGCCGACGCAGGGCCCCATGGCCCGGCCACGCCCAAACACCGCGTACAACAGCGGTTCTTTTTCTTTGTCGGGCGGAAGCTTCTGCAAGGCCAGGAGATTGCGGAGCAACCATTGCTCTTTCGCGTCCTTGCGGTCGAGCTTGACCAGGGCCAGGCGAAGCGGCTTGGGGCCTTCGGCCGGTGCGCTTGGATCGGCTGCCAGCGCAGGCGACGGTTGACCCGGTTGGGGGGCTGTGCCCGTTTGGCTGGCCGGCTGGCCGGCTGCGGGGGCCGGCGCATCGGGGCCAGAGCCGGCACTTGGAGGCTGCCCTTGTCCGCCGGCGGCGGCCTGCGCGATCGCCTGGTTGAGCACCTGTTCGGCCTTGCGGGTAGCGGCGGCATCGCTGCCCGGCACGAGGACCAGTACGGCCGCATTGCCCTCGTGCAGCAACTGGGCGATCCTCGTGCGAAGCGGCGATTGCAGCAAGCGCTGGGTCTCGGACGCATCCAGGCGCCCCGACCACAGTTCGCCCATCCGAGGCGCCAAGATCACGTGCCGCGGCAAGGGGTCCTGGCGATGCGCTTGCCAGACGCTGCGGACCTCCTCGGGGAGAAACTTGAGAGTTTCGTCTTTGGATACGTCGATGGACTCGAACGCCAGGTTGGCGGGCGTGGTCTTGGTGCCGGCTTCGTCGAGCAGGCGGTTGACTTCTCCATCCTTGGCATCGGGCGCCCCGCGGTGGAAGTACAATACATGATATGGTGCAGGCGGCCAGCGGTACATGGCGTAGCGGTAAACCGGGGTGTCGCACGCCAGGGCCAGGCCAGCAAGCACCATCATGGCGCTTGCCGCTGCGAGCCCCCCTCTGAGGCTGCGAAAACGCCCCTTGGCCCCCCCGGGCTGGCCCCTCCGAAGACTGGATTTCATGGTCTCGCCCTCCTGGGTTGGAGATACACCCGTCTTTATATGTTCCGGCGGGGCAGAAGGCAAATCGGCTCCGATTCCAACCGATCGCCGAAAGTCACGTCGGCGGCCAGCGCTTCGGCCAGGCGGGCCAGGTATTCGGACCGCGGGATTTCGATGGCACCCATCCGGGCCGTGTGCGGCGTCACCTGCTGGATGTCCAGCAGCCGGTAGCCCCGAGCACGGAGGTGGGCCACCAGATGGGCCAGCGCCACCTTCGAGGCGTCGGATACGTAATAGAACATCGACTCGGCGGCGAACAGGCCCGCGATGGCCACCCCATAGGTCCCCCCGGCCAGTTTGCCCTGGTACCATGCCTCGACACTGTGGGCATAGCCCAGGCGGTGCATCCGCTGGTACGCTTCGATCATCCGCGGGGTAAGCCAGGTGTTGCCCTTGCGCGAGCCGGCCGTGGCACAACCCCGGATCACGCCGGCAAAGTCCCGGTCGCAGGTGACCTGGAACTTGCCGCTCCGCAAGGTCTGTGCCAGCCGGCGGCTGATGTGGAACCGCTCGAACTCGATGATCCCCCGCGGGTCGGGCGAGACCCAGAACATGGGGTCATCGATGTCGGACATCGGCCAGGGGAAAATGCCGTGCCGATAGGCATCCAAGAGCCAGTCGGGCGTGAGCTTGCCGCCGATGGCGACCAGTCCGCCGTCCTCGGCCGACTCGGCCGGCGGAAAATAACGCGATGGCGGGAGTTTGGGCGACCAGGTCATGGCCAATGCACCCTTTCTTCATTATGTCGGCCGACAAGCGCCGGGGGTAGCCGGTCGGGCCGAGCGGCGTCTTGCTCGGTGGCGGGGGGCGCCGGCGTTCCGCGATCGAAGGCCGAGGGCGCTGCCGGCGGCGTAAGGAGGTCCCTAAACGGGCCTAATAGGGGGCTCACGATACTTGCAAGCTATCGAGCCGGCCAGCCGACCCGGCGTGAACGCCGGGCCGATTGGCCGCTTGCGCGGCAAACGCCCGTAAACGGGCGTTGGGAAAGCGCCGGCCTCACCGGGCCGTTGTGGGCCCGGCTCATCAGCCCCGCTGGCCAGGTGGCTGCGCCCAGCGCCGCGCCATTTGCGCCTTTTGACCAATGTTCTATGAGACCAATGCACGGAAACGCGGGGGCCCTCTTTTTGGGATGGGCCCTACGGGGGACGGTGGCTTGGCCTCTTACGGTTCCCCGGGGTGCTACAATTGAGGGTGCCTGGGGCGAGGCGGCCTGGGGCTTGAAGGCGGGTGGGAAACGACCTTGCAATGGCCGCGGCGGGCGGCGGCACAGCGCAGCGGATGCGCAAGCGGGACGTTCCAGAAACCACGGCCGGGAATGTGTGGCCCTTTGATTTGGTGGACCCGAGGTGAGCATCGTTTATCGCGCCGGCCAGATCCGCGGCAAATCCGGGGCCGAGCTTTCGGCCGAGCATTTTCGCGCCTGGGTAGTGGCGCTGGGATGCCACGTGCCGCCGAGGAGCAAGTTCCTGGTTGCGGGGGATGTGCGGAGTTCGTCGCCCGAGTACACCGCGGCCCTGGCCGAGGGCTTGTGCCGGGCCGGCATGGATGTCGTCGATTTGGGCGTTCTGCCCGCACCGGTGGTCGATTATGCCCGGCGGCGCCTGCAAGCGGCCGGATGGGCCGTGGTTACCGGCGGCGATGCCGCGGCCGAGTACAACGGGCTGAAGTGGATGCTGGGCGACCGGCCGGCTACCCAAAGCCAGGCCCGCGCCTTGTGCCACGCCCTGCGTGCGGTCCCCCGGGTGGGGCGGCGGCATCCGGGCCAGGCCCGCACGCTGGACGTAACCTACGACTACGTCGCTTGGCTGCAAGAGCGGTTCATGGACGTGCCTCCCTTGGGCCGCCACGTAGTGCTCGATCCCATGCACGGCGCCTGGGCGTGCTGCAGCCGGCGCTATCTCCAGGCAGTTTTCCCCCACACCGTGTTCTCCGCCATCCACGACGAGCCCAGCGGATCGTTCGGCGGGCGTGTGCCCGATTGCTCGCGAACCGAGCTGTTGGAAGCCCTGTCCCGCGAAGTCGAACACCAGGGGGCATGCCTGGGAATCGCCTTCGATGGGGACGGCGACCGGGTAGCCTTCGTGGATGACAAGGGCACCGTTCTGACCGCGGAGGAAACGATCTGGGCGTTTGTGCAGAGTTTTGGGGAGGCGTGGCAGGGGAGAACGTTCGTCTATGACTGGCGCCTTTGGCCCCACCTGGCCGAGGCCGCTTCGGCCTTGGGCGCCCAACCGGTGGCCGAACGCTCGGACCGCACATGGCTCTACCGGCGGATGGTACAGAGCAAGGCGCTATGGGGTGCGGGGCTGGCAGGCCGGTATTTCTTCGGCGAACTGGGCGGCGCCGACGACGCCTTGTTTGCGGCCTGCTGGATGATCGGCTTTTTGGCCCGCCGGGGCATCGCCCTTTCCGAGGTCCGCCGCCAGTGCCCCCGGGTACTCTGCACGCCGGAACTGCGCGTGCCTTTGCCGGCGGCTCGCCATGCGGCAGCGCTTGCGCAGTTGCGGCAGAATTGCGCTGCGTGCAACCCCGTGCGGCCCGAAGGGCTGCGGATCGAATTCCCCCAAGGGTGGCTGGCCGCGCGGAGCGACCGCGCCGAAGGCGCCCTGGCCTTGCGCTTCGGGGCCTCGGATTGGTTGTCGCTGGACACCTTGGTGTGGAAGGTGGCCGAAGAGTTGCCGGAAATGGGCCCTGGCCTGTGGTCGAGCTACCAGGCGTCGCAGGGCATCTCGGCCGAGCCGTAGGGCACCCGCGCAAGGCGGGCTGGCCGCGGGCTCAATTGGCCAATTCCAGGCCCAGTCGGGCGGCCAGGGCGGCGAGTTCTCGGCCCGAGGCCGGCAAGCAGCCCAATATCCGCGAGGCGTGGCTGGCCACCCAGGGATCGCAATCGGCCGTGGGGCGAAGCCCGTTTTCCAGCCCCAAGAGCAATCGCCACTGGGCCAGTTGCTGCCGGTTGTATTCGTCCAGGCGTGCGGGGGCCTGGGTTCCGGCCAGGATGCCGGCGAGGGTCTCGGCCAGTTGGCGGGCTTCCAGCAAGCCGACGTTCATGCTGTGGCCGCCGATGGGCCCAGCCATGTGTGCCGCGTCGCCCGCCAGCCAGACCCGGTCGCGGCCAAACAGGCTCGCCAGCCGCCGCTCGAATCGTACCGCGATCCGCCAGCGCAGTTCCTCGATACTGCCATTGAACCACGGGGCCCGCCGGCCCAGAAGCCCGCGGAGTTCGTCTTCGCTCAATGCGGGAAACACTCCGGTGCCGATCTGCACCGCCAGGCGCTGTTTGTCGCGGGTGCTTTCGGGCGGCTCGAGCTGGGGCAACTCGAAGCTCCAGCGGCAAAAGCTTTGGGGCAGAGGCCAGGCGGCGGCCAGGCCGTCGCTGTCCAGCACGACGTGCATGTCGGGCTCGCGGCAGCCCGAGGTGCGGAACTCGAAGACGCCGAAGGGCAAAGGGGGCCCGGTTTCGATGAACTCGATGCCCAAGGCCCCCCGGGCCCGCGAGCGGTGGCCGTCGGCCGCCAGCACCCACGGGATTTTCAGCTCCCTGGTGCCCGCCACCACCCACTCGGTGCGGAGCGACGCGTAGCCCATGGTTTCCTTCTCCAGCCGATGCAGCGTTACGCGCACGCCATCGGCCTCGGGGACCAGGGCCGACACCTCGTGGTTCCAAAGCACCGGCACCCCCAGCGCGGAAAGGGCGTTTTCCAGAACGGATTCCAGCGCGTCTTGCCGCAGCACCACGGGCAGGGGCAGCCCCGCCGATAGCTCTTCCAATTCCAGCACTGCCCGGCAGCCGCTGGTGTCGCAAAACCGGATTCGCCGCAAAGGCACGGCCCCGGCCAGAACCGCCTCGCCCCGGCCAAGCTCGTCCAGAAGTTGCACCGACCGGCCATGCAACAAAAGTGCATAGCTGTGGGCGCCGGTCCGCCACTCGCGATCGACAATGCGGACCTCGATGCCGCGCCGGGCAAGCACCAGCGCTGCCAACAGCCCTACCGGACCCGCACCGATGACCAACACGTCGGTTCGTTTATGCCCCCACATGGTGCCACCCGTCTGCCAGTCAACCCACAAAGGTTCCCGCAGCCAATGTTCTTGTACGTAATCGGTGACTGGAAGGTCGCGGTTGCATTATCTGGAATTGAACGATGTTGTCAATAATTTGGCGAATTTGGGGCCGGCCATCTTAGAGAGGCCCCGGCGAGGACCATCGCCCGGGCACAAGGCGGGGCGGTTGACAAACGCCAATGCTAACCGGTTTACTTCGAGGGGCGGGGGATGGCGTGCAACCAGTGGGGGCCACTTGGCGCACGAGGTGCTGCGATGCGGCGTATTTGGATCGCCTTGCGGGTGTTTTGGCTGGCGCTGGCCAGCGGTGCGATGGCCCGGCGCATGGAGGAGGAGATTCTCGCCCGCCCGGCACTTCCCGGGCCAGAGACGGCGCCTGCGCCCCAAGCGGAGAAGGCGGCCAGGCCTGCGCCCAAAGCCCGGCCTGAACCGCGCCGCCCGCTGCGGAGCGAAGCGCTCACCCTTTTGGCTGCCCTCCAGCGCGAAGCCCGATTCGTGGATTTCGTCAAAGAGCCGCTGGCCGGCTACAGCGATGCCCAGGTGGCCGCTGCCGCCCGCGACATCCACCGCGATTGCGGTGCGGTGCTGGAGCGGTTTTTCGGCTTGGCGCCTATCGTGGCGCAACAGGAGGGCTCCGAGTTGGAGGTCCCCGCCGGATACGACCCGGCCCGCTACCGCCTGACCGGCAACGTGAGCGGCGCACCCCCCTACCGCGGCCGGCTGATCCATCCCGGCTGGGAGGCCACGCGCTGCGAGTTGCCCGCCTGGTCGGGCAGCGAGGAATCGATCCGCGTGGTGGCCCCCGTCGAGGTCGAGGTATGAGCCACCCTCCGTGGCCGGCACTCGCCAAGAGCCCCTCAGTCGCGGGCAATTGGCCGAACCGTTCACCGGCCCGCGCCGTTTCCGGACAATGCTCGAAGGATCGTAACCCCCGTTTCGGCTATGGGCCCGCAATACATCGTCGGCATTGATCTTGGTACCACCAATACCGTGGTGGCGTATGTGCCCGTGGAGGAATCGCGCCCGCCCATCCCACTGCTGCCCATTCCGCAGGTCGTGGCGGCCGGCACGGTGGAATCGCGCACGATGCTCCCCTCGTTCCTTTACATCGCGCCGGAGGCGGAGCAACGCAGCGGGGCGTACGACCTGCCGTGGCAGCGCGGGCAAGGGCACGTGGTGGGCGAATGGGCGCGGCGCCAGGCGGCCGAGGCGCCCCACCGGGTGGTCGGGGCGGCCAAGTCGTGGCTGGCCTACAGCCGCGTCGATCGCCGCCAGCCCATCCTCCCCTGGAATGCCCCGGACGATGTGCCCCGCCTGTCGCCGGTGCTGGCATCGCAGCGCTATCTGGAACACGCCGCAGCCGCCTGGGAGTCGGCTTTTCCCCACGCCCCGCTGGCCGAGCAGATCGTCGTGCTCACGGTCCCCGCCTCGTTCGACGCCAGTGCCCGGGAACTGACCCGCGAGGCCGCCCTGGCCGCCGGCCTGCCGGAATCTCTCGTGCTGCTCGAAGAACCCCAGGCCGCCGTGTACGCCTGGCTGGCCGACATGGGCGACCGCTGGCGAAAGCGCCTCCGCGTCGGCGATACCGTCCTGGTCTGCGACGTGGGGGGCGGCACCACCGACCTGACCCTGGTGGGCGTGGCCGAAGAAAACGGCGAACTGTTCCTCGACCGCCTGGCCGTGGGCAACCATCTCCTCGTGGGCGGCGATAACATGGACCTGGCCCTGGCGCATCGCATGGCCGGCCTGTTCGCCGAAAAGGGCATCAAGCTCGATCCCTGGCAATCGGTGGCGTTGTGGCACGCCTGCCGGACCGCCAAGGAGACTTTGCTCTCGCCCGGCGGGCCCGAAACGCACACCATTTCCATCCTCGGCCGGGGCACACGCCTGGTGGGCGGCACCGTGTCGCTGGAAGTGGACCGGCAGATCGTGGCCAGCTTGCTGGTCGATGGCTTCTTCCCCTTCGCCGCCCTAGCCGATCGGCCGGCACGCCGCGCCGCCTCTGGATTCCGCGAACTGGGGCTCCCGTTCGAGACCGATACGGCCATCACCCGGCACCTGGCGGCTTTCCTGTCGGCCCACGGGGAGGCGGGTTCGGCCGCCCGGCCCACGCACGTGCTGTTCAACGGCGGCGTGTTCAAGGCCGAGGTCCTGCGCCGCCGCCTGCTCGAAGTCCTGGCCGCGTGGTTCCCCGACCAACCGCCCCCAGAGCCCCTCCACGGCGCGCCCGATCTGGACCACGCCGTCGCACGCGGGGCCGCCTACTACGGCTGGGTCAAACACCACGGGGGCATGAGAATCCGCGGCGGCACGGCCAGGGCCTATTACGTGGGTATCGAGACCGCCGGCCCGGCCGTGCCCGGTGCACCCCGCCCCTTGCGGGCCTTGTGTGTCGTCCCCATCGGCATGGAGGAAGGCACCGAAACCGACGTGCCCAGCGACGAGATCGGCCTGGTCGTCGGCGAACCCGCACAGTTCCGCTTTTTCAGCTCTTCGATTCGCAAGCAGGACCGCCCCGGCGATCTCTTGGACCACTGGGAGGACGACGAACTCCAAGAGACCGATTCCATGGAGACCACCTTGCCGCGGGACGAAAAAATCCTGGAAGACTATGTGCCCGTGCGCTTCCACTCGAAGGTGACGGAACTGGGGATGCTTGAACTGTGGTGCCACAGCACCCAGACCGAGGGGCGGTGGAAGCTGGAGTTCAGCGTCCGCCGCGAGGAGTGAAGCTCGGCCGGTCGTGCGCTGCGCTCGGCACGCAGGCGGAACCAGGGGAATGACGAATGACGAAAGTCAAATGACGAATGTCGAATGACCAGGGACCAATGACCAAGCACCAAGCACCAAATCCCAATGGCCAAGTACCAATGACCAAGTACCAATGACCAATGAGATGGGACGCGCCGGCTGGGGAGTCTCCTTGCACCGCCGGAATGAACGCGGCGGCCCGTTTGTGAGTGCGCGCTGGTATTACCCCCGGCGGCGCCCTACTGCGGCCCCCACGTGCACCCGATATCGCTAGCCTCACCGGCCTCGTTCATTGGGATTTGGTCATTGGTGCTTGTTCATTGGGATTTGGTCATTCGTCATTTGACTTTCGACATTCGTCAT
>JBBIQF010000161.1:0-13013 GCA_037442445.1 Planctomycetaceae bacterium | reverse complement strand
GCGGCAAGCGGATGCGGGTACAAGCCGATCTTTTCCACCGGGATGGGACGCAGGTTCGCCTGCTTGAGGAGTTCGGCGGGCAGATACGGCCGGCCGTCGCGGACCTGCCCCACCTCGGGGCCGGCCTGGCGGATCACGTTTTCCGCCAGCTTTTGGATGCCTCGATCCCGCGCCAAGAACGCCCCGCACCGGAGGACCAGGTTCCGCCGCAGCAAGTTCACATCGGGGTTGTCTGCCAGCCGGGCCAGTTCGGGATAGCGCGTGCTGTAGGGCGGCTTCGAGATGTCCACCTCCCGGGTGAGCTGCTGGACAACGCGGGGGCTGGCCAGGAACTGTTCCCACCGGGCTTTGCCCCAGCCGGAAAAGCTCACGGCCACGTGGCAATCGAGAAACACGTTGTTCTCCACCAGGTTGTCTTTGCCCCCGTGGATCTGCACTGCGCCGAACAGCTTGTTCGAGCACCGCTGGAACACGTTGCCGTAGATCACGATGCCGCTGATGGCATCGTCCAGGCGGATACCGGCCTGGCCGCAAGGCCAGTCGTACCGGGCGCCGATATCGTGGAACCAGTTGTAGCGGAACACCACGCCCCGGTAGGTGGGATTGCCGAACATCTCCATGCCGCCCTGGTCGTCCGACTCGCGGACCACGTCGAACACTTCGTTGAACTCGGCCAGGTGGTCGTTGCCTTCCAGGCGCGCGGCGTGGCAACTCGAGCCGTGGAAGCGGTTATGGGCCACGCGGGTTCCCACCCCGTCGGTCCAGAGGGCGGGGGTGTACGTGCGGTCCACGCGGGAGAAGTCGAACACGTGGCAGTTTTCCATGAAATGCCCGCTGGGCGCAAGCGTCTTGCGATCGCCGCCCTGGATGCGGGCCCCGCCACGCCCCAGCGTGTGCAGGGCACAGCCGAACAGGCCATGGTGCCGGCCGCCCTCGATCCGCACGGCATCGCCCCCCAAGCGGCGAATCTCGCACCCGGCGACGAGGCAGCGCTGGCCGCCGCGGATCACGATGCCGTCGCTGCGCCCCAACTCGCATACCAGCCCTTGCAGCCGGACGTACTCGACCCCATCCAGCTCGACCATCGGCACCGAAAGCATCGAAAGCTCCACCCGTGCCTTGGCCACATCGCCCGGCGGATAGAAATATAGCGCGCCGGCTGAGCGGTCCACATACCACTCGCCCGGCTGGTCGAGTTCCTCCAACAGGTTGAAGGCGTAGAACGGGGCGCCGGCCACGATGCCGTCGCCATAGGTGTACGGCAACCCGGTGGTAATCCGCCGGGCTTGCGGGTCGACCGAGGCGATGGGCAGGGTGCCGTCGGCCCAGAGGTAGTGCCAGTAGCCGAAAAGCCAGGCATCGCGTGCGGTCACCCATCGCGATGGCCGATCGCCTTCGTACTCGAACACCGCTTGGGTCCCGGGCTTGCCGCCCGGGGCGATGACTTTGGCCACGCGCACAAAACCCTCGTTGGGCCAGCGGGCCAGGGGCATGGGCTTGCCGTCGAAGAACAGTTCCATGACCGGCGAAGCCGGCCGGCCGAAACCCCTGGGCCGCAACTCGCCCAAGTCGGTGATGCCCAGGGCCCGCAGGTCCAGGCGGAGCACTTTGCCGCGGGATTCGGCGGGCAGCCGGGCCAAGACGGCCGGGTCGCCAACCTTCTCGAATCCGCCGAGCGCCTGGCCGCCGCCGAGGATCGGGCACTGGCCTTCGGCAGCGCGATAGACCACGGGGGCTTCGGCCGTGCCCGAATCCTGGGCCTCCAGCCGAAACGTGCTCTTGCGCACATAGGTCCCGCCGCGGAGCACGACCGCCGCCCCCCCGGCCGGCAATCGCCCCCCTTGCCGGCGTGCCCGGAGGAGGTCGCGAGCCGCCTCCAAGGTGGCCAGCGGGGCTTCCCGCGTGCCGGGATTGGAATCTTTGCCGTCCGGGGCGACGAAGACCTCGATGGCCGGCGCGGGCAAATCGGGAATAACGACCGGGCCGCTGGCCGGATGAGTTGCAAGCGCCGCCGATTGCGCCGCACCGCCCTTATCGGGCGGCTGCGGGGCTTGTGCCGGCCAGGCCGCGTGGCCTTCCAAGGATATCCACGTACCTACAACAAGCAACACCAGCACGCGGTGCGACAATCGCATGGAGCAAGCCTCCCTGGAAAACGTGTTAGGCAGTTGGGTTGTGCTGCAGCCGTCCCCGGCTGCCTTTTGGTGCTGCCGCCGTCCCGGCTGCCCCATAGCCTGGCAAGCTGCCCGCCCTCCGTGGCGCCACACCGTGGTCCCGGCCCGTTCAGCGCTTCGTGCCCTTTGTCTCGGCCGGTTTGTAAATGCCCAGCTCGCGCACGGCGGGCGAGTTGCCGTAGTATCCGGTAATCCGTAGTTCCAGGGTGCGGCAGGTCGTCGGTTCCAGGCGCACGACGAGGAGATTGTCGTCGTACTGGGCGTTTTCCACGCGCTTGACCGACTTGCCGTCGGCCAGCACCTCGAAATCCTTGGGCGCGTATTGGTGGTGCTGGTATCCGACCAGGCTGATGGCGGCGATGGTTTGCGGCTGGGGGAAAGCGACCACCAGGCGATACAGCTTCTGGCCATCCTGCTCGTCCCAGTAGGTGTTGGGGTCGCCATCGATGGCCGCCTGGTCGCCGCCAGCCGCCCCGTCTTTGTCCAGATCGTCGGGGCTGGTGGCGGTGCCTTGGGTGGCGATATTGACCATTTGGTCAAGGACGATCGAGGCGCCCTCGGCCAGTTGCCGGGCCGCAGGGCTTTGGCACACCTCGAGCACTTTTCGGATGGCCGCGGCGGCTGCGTCGGGATTACTCCGCCGCAAGGTCTTGGCGATTTGCACTACGGCGGTGGCCGCTTCGAGTTCCACTTCCTTATCGGCCAGATACTTTTGGGCCAGATCCAAACCGGCGGGGTGGGCCAGGCTGGCCAGGGCCGCCAGGACCAGTTTGCGTTCTTCAGGGCGGTCGGCCAGGGGCATGGCCTGAGCCAAGAGCCCGACCGCTTCGGCAGCCGGCAACCCTTTGGTCGAAGCCAACCGCACCACCCCGCGCAAGGCCAAAATGCGGTGCGTGCGGTTGGCCGTGTTGCGGGCGATGTCGAGCAGTTCGGCCGCTGCGGCCGGCTCGGGCCATTCCGCCAGCCCGCGCACCGCCGCATCCACCACCGCCGGGTTCTCATTGCCCCGGGCGCGGCGCAAGGCCGCCAGTGCCGAAGGCGAAGCCGCCAGCGGCATCATGCGTAGCAGCACCGCCTGGACCTCGGGTTTCTGGCTGGCCAGCGCCCCCACCAGGCAGCCGGCAGCCTGCTGAGGATCGCTGCGGCGGAGGATGGCCGCCACGGCTTGCTCGGCCGCAGCACGCTCGGCCGGCGTGGCTTGGACCAACAGCCCCACCACCGCGGGTAAATCCTGGGAACCTGCCAGGGTGCCCAACGCCGACAGGGCCTCGCGGCGGATGGCCGCGTCCGGGTCCCGGGCCAATTCCACCAGCGGCGCGGTGGCCCCCGTGCTGCCCCGGCCGGCCAGGGCACGGATAGCCTCGGTGCGTAGCGCCACCGGCCCCTGCCGCGCTGCCTGGAGCAACGCCGTATCCACCTTGCCGCCGGGCAGGTCGCGCAGGGCCTGCCGGGCCGCCGATTGGAAGGGGTCCTTCTCCTCGGCTGCTACCGGCAAGAGGGCCGCAATCGAGCTTTCGTCGCCGATGCGCCCCAGGGCTTCCAGCGCCGCCAGGCGCAACTCGCCCTGCCCGAGGCGGGCTGCGCGCATGGCCCACTCCCGGGCCGCAGGCTGGCGCACCAGGCGCATCAGTGCCACTTGCCCATCGGCAGGCAGGCGATCCATCGCGCCGAGTACCGCTTGCCAGCAGGCCGTGTCGCCCAACTCGGCCAGGGCCTGGGCGGCGGCCCGGCGCATTTTGCCTTCGCGGTCTGCCAGCGCCGCCATGACCGCCGGGATGGCCTGCGTTTTCTCGGCGGCCAGCAGCCCGCGGAGGGCGGCCGACCGCACCACCGTGTCATGGACGGGCTCCAGATGGCGGCGATAAATAGCAGCGGCCTGGGCCGTCCTCCCTTCCGCGGCCGCCCGGTCGGCACAGCGAACCAGCGCCAAGCCATGCGCCCGGCGGAGTGCGGCGGGCGGCTGGGCGCGTTCCAAAGCGGCCAGCGCCTCGGCCGTGCCAATCTGTCCCAGGGCCACAATGGCCGCCTCGGCGATTGCGGGATTGGGGTCGCCGGCCAAGGGGGCCAGCCCAGCCGCGGCCTTTTGGTCGGCCCGCGCACCGAGGGTAAGGATGACCCCCACTTTTCGATCGCCCTCCAGGCGCCCCACCGCAGCGCGCAGCACCTCGTCGACCTTGCTTCCCGGGATGCTTTGGAGGGCCAGCCGGGCGTATGTCGATAGCGTGGGATCGGCCAGCAGGCCGGCCAGCGCCTCGGCCGATCGCTCCGACCCTACCTGCCGCAACTGCCGGCACGCCCATGCCTTGGCGTCCGAGGTGGCCAGGGGCGACTGCACGATCTCGAGCAGCCGTGTTTCGATCTGCGGCAAGTCCTGCGGCTTGGTTTGGCGGATTTTCGCCTCGATGGCCATGACCGCCGTGCGCGGCTGGTCGAACGTGTACTTCAAGGCGGCGGCAAACGGGTCGGCCGCACCCGGACCGGCCTCGGCACCGCTGGAGGCCGGCGCAGGCTTAGAGGGGTCCGCACCACCTGCCCGCTCGGCCCCCGCAAGGACCACCGCTGCCAGCCCAATGGCCGCCCATGCCCCCATCGCATACATGGAACGATTCTTTCTCATGGCCGAAATCCTCCGTCTTGCAATTCGCGTGGCAATTCCAGGCGTCTGAGGTCGCCAGGCCCCCAGGCGGCCAGGCCGTCGAGCGTGCCCGAAGTCCCGGGCCGCCGCCCTGGCCGGGCGCCGCTCTTGGCAAACGTCACTACAGGTGCCATGGCGTCCGCATGGCCCGGGTGAGCAACTGGCACGCCCCGGGGTCATCGAGGATCGTCTCCCGCACCGGGTCCCAGCGGATTTTCCGGCCCGTGAGGATGGCGATCATGCTCAACTGGGTGATGGTGTCCGAGAGCACGGCCACTTCCACGGGGGCCACCGTGGGCCTGCGGGTCTGCACGCAATCGAGGAAGTTGGCCATGTGCGACCGGCTTTCGTAAAGGTGGATTTCTTCAGGGCCGATGCGTTCGTGCAGAAGGCTTGGGGGATCGGCCCGGAGTCCGCCGCGGCTGATGGCCACCCGGCCCCGCTCGCCAATGATGGTGGCGCAGTCGCCGCCGGGGGTAAAACGGAAGCTGACCCCGGTGGAGAACCTGCCCCGGATGTCCCAGTCATACGGGGCGTCGAACAGGCCCGTGCCGAACTTGCCGGTCCCCTCGTACTCGCAGGGCACGGCGGTGCGGGGGTCGTCGCCCATGGCCCAAACCATGTCGGTCAAGGGGTGCGCGCCCCAGCCGCCAATAAAGCCGTGCGCGTTGTCCATCACCCAATAGGCCCCCCAGCACGTGCAGCGATCTTTGGTGTACGGCCGATAGGGTGCCGGCCCCAGCCACAGATCGTAGTCCAGGTTCTTGGGGACCGGGATGGGCTCGAGCGAGCCGCCTTCGTAGCCGTAGCTGGGTGCGGTGACCTCGACCGCCTGGATGCGCCCCAGCCGGCCGTTGCGCACCAGCTCGCAGCCGAACCGCACATGGGCCATCGAGCGCTGCTGGGTTCCGTACTGGAACACCCGGCCCAGGCGCTGGACTTCGCGGCGGATGGTCTGGAGTTCCTCCATGCTCAGCCCCAGCGGCTTCTCGACGTAGACATCTTTTCCGGAGCGGACGGCCATCAAGGCGGCCGGCACGTGCCAGTGATCGGGGGTGGCGATGATCACCGCATCCAGGTCGTCCCGGGCCAGCATCTCGCGCAAGTCGCGATAAGCGGTGCACGCCTTGCCGCCGTAGCGGCGGTTCAGTTCCGCGGCCCAATGCAGGCGGCGATCCTCGAACACATCGCAGACGGCCAGCACCTTGGCGCCGGGGTAACCTGCGGCTTCGGAAAGTAATCCGGAGCCCCGGCCACCCGTGCCGATCACCCCGACCGCCACCTGGTGGCTGGGCGACTGCTGGCCGAGCACCCGGGCCGGCACCACGGCCGCCATGGCGATACCTCCGGCAGCGGCCAAGCCCTGGCGCAGGAATCGCCGCCGCGACAGAGAACAGCGCCTCAACATCGGTTATGACCTCCTGGTGCTACGGGGGCGTGTTCGCAGAGATTCTTTGCCAATCGGGCCCGCTCGGCCGGTGGCCAAGCCCCCCAGCCGGCAACTCCCCCGCCATCCCGCCTGCCGGGCAGGGATGGCGCAGGCGCGGCGCAACAACCCGCCCCGGCAGCATTCTGTTCCAAACCGGCCGGCACCGCAACCCAGCCCGCTGCGCAACGGGAGGCGTTTGGAATCCGCGACGCAGGGCTCAAACGCTATCCACGAAAAACCCGCTCGGCGATTGGCACCCGATGCCGCGCTGGAGGCAAACCGGCCGGCAGACGCGGCGGCGAACGCCCGTAAACGGGCGTGGGTCCATGGCCAGCGGCACCGGGCCCTTACGGGCCCAGCTCATGGGCGCAACGGGGCTTTCCACCCGCTTGCGCAACACCAGGGCCAAATCGAGGCGTACCGTTTTGCCCCAATCTACGCCCGGGTCAAGCGGTGCGACAAGACGGGTGGATGGACGGCGTGCCGCAGCGCCCGAGCCGCCGGCCGCTGCTGGCCGCGATGCGCCCCGTTTGCGACCCTCTTGACGCTTCCCCATGGCGCCGGTGGACTACATGCCAGCGCCGGATGCAGGGCCGTTATCAGCCATACGGGCGGGAGCCCACCGGCCTTGGCGCCGCCCTTTGCCCGCGCAAACCGTAAAGCCAACCCCAGCGGAGGAACTCTCGGCGTGAGTGAGCCGCTTGCTCGCAATTCCTGTGCTCCGAAACCGCTTGCCGCTGTGCCATGGGATGCCTTGCTGCTGGTTGGCCCCACCGGGTCTGGAAAGACGCCGCTAGGCGAGCTGCTCGAAGCGCGGGGCTGGCACGGCCGGCGGTGCCTGCACTTCGATTTCGGAGCCACATTGCGGGAGCTCGTGAACCGCAACTGCCCCGACGGCCTGCTCAGCCGAGAGGACCTCGAGTTCTTGGCGGGCGTGCTGCGGCGCGGCGCGTTGCTGGAGGATCAGCATTTTCCGCTGGCAAAGCGCATCCTCAGGGGATTCTTGCGCGATCGCGATGCGGAACCCTCGACCGTGGTGGTACTCAATGGTTTTCCCCGGCACTTGGGCCAGGCCCGGGCCTTGGAAACGCTCGTCCAGGTGCGCGCGGTGGTGTTCCTGCACGCCTCGCCCGAGACAGTCGTACAGCGCATCCAGAGCAATGCAGGCGGGGACCGCTCGGGCCGCGACGACGATGATCTGGCCTCGGTGCAATCCAAGCTGGCACTGTTCGCCCAGCGGACCGCTCCGCTAGTGGATTACTATCGGTCGCGCCAGGTGCCGGTGTTGCGCATCGAGGTGGGCGTATCGACCACCGCGGAGGAGATGTGGCAGCGGCTGCACGAAGCGGGCCGGTAGCGGCAAGAGCGGCAGCCCGGCCGGCAGGGGCCACTTGGCGAGCCCGGCGCCCGGGGTCTGGCGGCTCCTAGAGCGTGCCGTGGCAAGCCGGCGTCGGTTCTGCCCCACGCCAGCGATGGATACAATGTTTCATCGGCCGTGGGCCCATCCGCCCGGGAGTCCTTCCGATGCAGCGCCGCGAGATCGTCCAACGAGCCATCGAGTTCCGCACCCCCCCGCGCTTGCCGTTTTGGCAGCACGAAGTGCCCGAGGCGCCGGATGATGTATGCGACATTTGGGAGATGGATCGGGCGCAAGCGGGGTGGTTCTTCGACCATTGCGCGCCGGACGACTGGGGGTGCATCTGGGCCCGCACCGAGACGAAGAACATGGGCCAGGTGGTGGGCCACCCGCTGGCCGACTGGTCGGCCTTCGACCATTACCGGCCGCCGGACCCGCGCAACCCCTTCTACTTCGAGCGGTTGCAGCCGCTGTTGGACCAGGCGGGCGACCGCTACGTGGCGGTCACCAGCCACTTCAACCTCATCGAGCGGTTCCACATGCTGCGGGGCTTTGCGGCGGCGATGGAGGATTTCTATCTCGAACCGCAGCGGGCTGAGCGGCTGTTGGATTGCATCCTGGAGTTCAAGTTGGGGCTGTTCGACGAGCTTCACCGCCGGTTTGGCGAGCGGGTGGATGGGCTGTTCTTGACCGACGATTGGGGGACGCAGCGCGGGCCGTTCGTCAGCCAGGCGGTATTCGACCACTTCTTCGCCCCCCGCTACCGCAAGATGTTCGAGGCCATCCACGGTTATGGCTGGCATGTGATTCTGCACAGTTGCGGCCGGATCAATGCCCTGGTACCCCGGTTGATCGAACTGGGCGTGGACGTGCTCAACATGCAGCAGCCCCGGGCGTATGGGCTGGTGGAGTTCGGGGAGGAGTTCCGGGGCCGGGTATGCTTTTTGACCACGGCCGACATCCAGACCACCTTGCCCCGGGGCAACGCGGACGAGGTGCGCGAGGAGGTGCGGCTCTTGGTGCGGCACTGGAGCACGCCGGAGGGCGGGCTGATCGTGTTCAATTATGGCGATCCGGAAGCCCTGGCCGTTCCCCCGGAGATGACGCGGGTGATGTTCGACGAGTTTGTGCGCCTGGCTTACGGGCCGGCCGGGGCGTGAGCGGGGCTGCCCCGCCGCGGCCAGGCGGCCGGGCGATGGCCGCGCTTGGGACGCCGCGACGGGCTGCCCGGCTATCGTCGTTTCCCGCCCATTTGCGCCGGCGCCCAGCGCGCGTACAATGCGGGCACTTGGGCCAGCGCAGCGGCGGCGGGGTGCGGGCGTGGCCGCGCGCCACGCCGCCATATGCGGCGCGTCCTGGCTTACCCGTCCGGTCTTGGCAGGAGTCCTCCGCACATGGCGAAATCTGCGGCACGAAAGTACGCCATCGGCGTCGATTATGGGACCAACAGCGTGCGGGCATTGGTGGTCGATGTCCGCAACGGCCGCGAGGTGGGAACGTGCGTCTGGAACTACCCCAGCGGCCAGCAGGGCATTCTGCTGGATCCCAAGGATCCGAACCTGGCCCGGCAGAACCCGGCCGACTACATCGAGGGGTTCTACCGTGCGGTGCGGGGCGCGGTGCGGGCGGCGGCCCGGACGCCGGGCTTCCGGCCGGAAAACGTGATCGGCATCGGGGTGGACACGACCGGCTCGACCCCGCTTCCGGTAGACCGCCGCGGCATGCCCCTGGCCTTGCAGCCGGCCTTCAAGAAAAACCTCGCTGCCCAGGCCTGGTTGTGGAAGGACCACACCTCCTATGCCGAAGCCGCCGAAATCACCGAAAAAGCCCGGCAGATGGGGCTGCCCTATCTGGCCAAGTGCGGCGGCACGTACAGCTCGGAGTGGTTCTGGTCGAAGATTTTGCACTGCAAGCGCACGGCCCCCAAGGTGTTTGCGGCAGCCTATGCCTGGGTCGAACTGGCCGACTTCGTGCCCGGCTTTGTGACCGGCAACCTCGATCCGCACACCATGCAGCGCGGCATTTGCGCCGCCGGGCATAAGGCGATGTACAACGACCAGTGGGGCGGCCTGCCCAGCGAAGAGTTCCTGGCCAGCCTGGACCCCGATCTGGTCGAAGTCCGCCGGCGTTATGCCCTGCGGGCGGTGCCTTCGGACCAGAAGGCCGGGCAGCTCACCGACGAAGTGGCCCGCAAGGTGGGCCTGCCACCCGGCATCCCCGTGGCGGTGGGCAACTTCGATGCCCACGCCGGGGCCGTAGGAGCCGGCATCGAGCCGGGCCGCCTGGTGAAAATCATCGGCACCAGCACCTGCGACATGCTGGTGGCCCCTATGGACCAGCCCCTGGCCGATATCCCCGGCGTCTGCGGCATCGTGCCTAGCTCCATCATTCCGGGCATGTACGGGCTGGAGGCGGGGCAGTCGGCCGTGGGCGATATCTTCAACTGGTTCGCCAGCCGGCTGGCTCCCCGGGAGTTTACCGCCCGGGGCGATGCGCACGCCCAACTGACCAAGGCGGCGGCCCGGCTGAAGCCCGGCGAAAGCGGCCTGTTGGCCCTGGACTGGAACAACGGCAACCGCACGATCCTGGTCGATCCTTTGCTGACGGGCCTCTTGGTGGGCCAGACCCTCCACACCACCGCCCCCGAGGTTTACCGGGCACTGGTCGAGGCCACCGCCTTCGGGGCGCTGCGGATCATCCAGCGGTTCGAGGAGTATGGGGTCGCCGTGCGCGAAGTGGTCAATTGCGGCGGCATTGCGGAAAAGAACCCCTTCGTGATGCAAATCTATGCCGACGTGTGCAACCGCCCCATGAAGGTCAGCCGCTCGGCCCAGACCTGCGCCCTTGGCGCCGCCATCTTCGGCGCGGTGGTCGGGGGGGCCTACCGTACCACCGAAGAAGCCCAGAAACAGATGACCGGCACCCGGCCCAAGGCGTATCAGCCCAACCCGGCGGCCGCGGCGGTGTACCAGGAACTTTACGGCCTGTACTGCACCCTGCAAGATGCCTTTGGCACGAAGGACGGCCCCCGCGATCTGTATGGCGTGATGAAGCAACTGATCGCCATCCGCAACCGTGTGCGCCAGGGATGAGTCGGATGGCGAACCCGCGGCACGCACCCGTGGGAACTCTTGGCCGGAGCGTGGCCCGAGCCCCTGGCGGCCAACTGCTGCTGCAGCTCGCGGCCGGCACCCGGGATTGCCCATAAGCCGGCTGCCCCGGCACGAAACATCACCCGCAATTGGGAACCTGCCGGGCAAGCGATAGACATCCGCGCCTGGCGCAACCTTTTGGCCCTTTTTCGACACGGGAGGGACGTATGGCAGAACCGCTCAGCCGGCGGCAATGGCTTCAAGCGGTGGGACTGGCCGGGGCATTGACCGGTCTGGGGAGCCGGCCGGGTGTGGTCCCGGCTGCGGAAAACCCGGGCGAATCGAGTGGCTTTACCAGCACGATTCTGGCCAAGAACAAAGTCCAGGACTCGCGTTTTGCGGCCCGGCTGCGCGAGGGCAAGGTGATCCAGCCCGAGCGCGAGCTGCCCGTGCTGCACACCACCGAGGTATTGGTGGTGGGCGGGGGACCTGCGGGCGTGGCGGCCGCCATCGCCGCCCGGCGGGCCGGGGCCGAGGTGGCGCTCGTCGAGCGTTACGGCCATTTCGGAGGGCTGTGGACCGGCGGCCTGGTACTCTTGGTCATCGGGCATATCGTCAAGGGGGGCAAGCAGGTGTGCATGGGCATCGGCGAGGAGATGATGCAGCGATTGGAAAAGCTCGACGGTGGCATCATCAACCGCCGGCCGGGCGCTAACCCCACCGTCGATGCCGAGGCGCTCAAATACGTCATGGTCGAGATGATCGAGGAGGCGGGCGTCAAGGTCTTTCTGCACGCCTGGGGCGTGGACGCCATTCTCGACGGCCTGCATGTGCGGGGCGCGGTGTTCGAAAGCAAGTCCGGGCGCCAAGCCATCCTCGCGCAGGTGGTGGTCGATGCCACCGGCGATGGCGACATATTCGCGGCGGCCGGGGCCGAGTTCGAGCACCGCTCGCACAACGTGGGGCTGGTCTCGCTGGTGGGCAACATCGACCGCATCGACCCGGCCAAGGCCGCGCAGGGCCCCAAACCGCGGCGGCTGGGCGGGCCCACGCCCGTACCCGGCGTCAACTGGGTGAACCTCATCGGCCCGGAGGTCGATGGGCTGGACGTGGCCACGCTCACCCGCATGGAGATGAACCACCGCAAGTTCATCTGGCGAGATCTTCAGAAGACGCGGCGCCTGCCCGGTTACGAGAAGCTGTACTTGGCCCAGACCGCTCCCCAGTTGGGCGTGCGGATCACCCGCGTGCTTCACGGCGTCGAGACGGTTACGCTGGATGACCTCAAGGCCGGCACCCATTTTGCCAATGTCGTGGCCGTCGGAGGTTCCTCCAACGGCAGCCATGGGCCGTGGGAAGTGCCCTACGGGGCCTTGGTGCCGCGGCGGATCGAGAACCTGCTGGCGGCGGGCCGGTGCATCAGCGCGGAGATGCGGATGGCGGATCTGGTGCGGCTGATTCCCAATTGTTTTGCCACGGGTCATGCGGCCGGGGTGGCGGCGGCCGTGGCCGTCGCAGACCGCTGCCAGCCCCGCCAGGTGGACGTGCCCAAGGTGCAGAAAATCCTTCGCCAGCAAGGGGCCTACCTGGGCTGATGCACACGCCAAGCGCCGACACGCCAAGCGCCGACAAGCCGCCCGATGCCGGGGCCAAAAGCAGCCGCGTGCGCTGGCTGGTACGGGGAGCGGTGCTGGCATTGGCCGTAGTGCTGCTTAGCCCGCTGGCCGGCGGGAAAGCGCCGCTTTGGATCCCCGGGGCAAGCGCCCTTGTGGCCTTGGTTGCACTCTTGGCCAGGCATCTGGCCGGCTGGGTGACGCTTGCAGGGCTGGTACCCGCGGGGATGGTCCTTTTCAAAGGACGCTGGTTTTGCCGCTGGGTTTGCCCCATGGGGACCTGCGCCGAGGTGGTGTCGCGGGCCGGGCGCCGCTTGGGGTGCCGATGCCCCCGCCTTGGGCCGGTGGGCCAATGGCTGGCGCTGGCCACGCTCGCCGGGGCTGCGGTGGGTTGGCCCGTGTTCGTTTGGCTCGATCCTTTGGCCATCTTCGCGTCCGGCGTCGGGGTGTTCGGGTTTCCGGCCAGCCCGGCATGGTACGCACCAGCGGTGCTCCTTTTTTTCGTGCTTGGCGCAAGCTTTTTGCTGCCGGGCGTATGGTGCGGCCGGCTCTGCCCCCTGGGCGGCTTGCAGGAAGTACTAGGAACACTCGGGAAGTGGCGGCCGAGACGCGGGCCGGGCCAAGCGGAACGATACGCCTTCCGGCCCCTGGCCCGCCGGGCGGGTCTAGGGGCGCCGGCGCCTCCCGGTTTTGTAGGAGGAATTCGTCTGGAA
>JBBIQF010000160.1:0-13057 GCA_037442445.1 Planctomycetaceae bacterium | reverse complement strand
GGCGGCGAGCACCCGCAGTTTGGACATCCGGCGGCTAACTCCCGGGGAGGCTGGGGGTGGAGTGTTCGGGCGAGGAAGCGGCGGCGCCGGGGCGGGCCGGCGAGGCGGCACTGGGCAGTTCCACAAGGAACTCGGCCCCGCCCTCGGGCCGGTTGGCCCCCCGGAGCTGCCCCCCATGCTCCTGGACGATCCGCTGGCTGATGGCCAGGCCCAATCCCGTGCCGCGCTCCTTGCTCGTCACGAATGGCTCGAACAGCCGGGGCACCAGCGCCGGCGGGATTCCGGTGCCGGTGTCGGAAAGAGCAGCCCAGCAATGCCGGCCGGCTGCGTCCTCGCCCAGGCGCACCCGCAATGTGCCGCCCTGCGGCATGGCTTCGATGGCATTCAGCGCCAGATTGACGAACACCTGGTGGAGTTGTTCGGGATCGCCTTCGACCCACAAGGGCCGGTCGGGAAACTCTCGCACCAAGACGACGTGTTGCTGTTTGGCCCGGCCATCGACCAGATGCAGCGCCCGGGCTACGGTCTGGCGCAAGTCGTGCACCACGCGGCGGAGTTGCGCCGGGCGGGCGAAATCCAGGAGCCCCTGGATGATGTTCTCCATGCGGGCGATCTCCTGCTGGAGGACGTGCAACTGCTGGTCGTCCAGCGGGCGCGGAGGCCGGCGCTGGGTGGCCGCCTGCACCAAGAGCTTCACCGAGGTCAGGGGGTTGCGGAGTTCGTGGGCTACGCCGGCGGCCAGTTGGCCCACGGCGGCCAGCCGGTCCGCGCGGATCGCCTCGCGCCGCGTGCGCTGGAGTTCCTCGGCCGCCTGCCGGATCCGCGACGACACCGCCTGCACCTGCTCCTGGAGTTCCGGCAAATCCCCGCGGGGCGTGATGGTCACACGCCCCACCTCCTCCTCCAATTCCCCCGCCGCATCCTGGAGCGTAATCGTGATCTGCGAAATCGTGCGGTGCAGCCACTGGGCGACCCAGACGCCAAGGATGATGCCCAGCACCGGCCCGGCCACCAGAAACGACGATCGGATCACGGTCACCCAGCCCGCCAGGCGCTTGCTTTGTTCGACCCGATCGAGCACCAGCCGCTCGTTGAGTTCGACCAACTGGCGGCAGTGTTCCTCCACGGCGGTCGCCAGGCGGATGGTGCGGTCGAGCCGGGCCGGCTCCTCGCCCCGCCGGGCCGCCTCCAGCCGGCGCGCCAGATGCTCGGCATACGTCTCGAAGCCCTTTTCGATGCGTTCCAAAAGCAGCCTTTCTTCGGGGGTGAAGGCGGTGGCGTGGGCCTCGGCCAGGCGGAGCGCGAAATCCTGCTGCAACCGGGCAAGCGCCGCCCGGCTTTCGCTGTCCTGGTTATCGGGCGACTCCAGCGTGACCTCCAGCATCCGCCACAGCAGGTCCTGCATCGCCCCGGCCGCCCGAATGGTGCTGATGTTCTCGACCAGCGTGCGGGCATAAGCGTCGGAAAGCCACGAGATGTAGATCGTGGTGGGGACGCTGACCGCGATCCACAAGGCACTGATGAGCAGGATGGGGGCAATCACCCGCTTCCACATGGGAATCGCTCGCACCGGCTGGCCCGTGCGCCCGGTGGGCCGTTACTTGCCGAGCCCCAATGTTTGATTATACGGCCCACGGGCCCCGCCGCGACCCGCCGCCAGGCCGCGGCTGGTGGCAAAACCGGCCCGGCCCGCCGAGCCTCACCAGCCGAACACCACCGCTAGAGCACTGCCGGCCTCGACGATAGCCGGGCTTTGCAGTTCCACGGTGGCCTGGCCCCGCTCGACCTGGACTCGGGCCGGCAGCGGCGTGGCCGCCGGGCTTTTCGCACCGCTTGGAAATCGGCGAAGTTCTACGCTGCACCGCACGGCCCGTGCTTCCGGCGGCAGTTCGAACACCAAGGAGCGGACCACAAGCCAACCGCGGCGTAGCGCCACTTCCTCGCTCTGTTGGCCAGCGCTGCGCCGCTGGGTGAAAACCCCAAAGCCTTCGGCGCCGCAGAAGAACGACGTGTGCTCCTCGGGCCGCCACACCGGCCGGAAACCGATCCGCCCCGCCGGCCCGTCATACACGAACCCTTGTGCCGCCAAGAGCAACGACCAGGCGCTCATCGCCCGCGCGTAAAACTTGCCGCACTCGTCATCGCCGAAGGGATTGCCGCTGTAGCCCCAGGAGGCGAAGTCGCCGGGCGTCAGGCCGGTTCGGAGCCGGCCGTCATAGCGCAGCCCCACAGCCCGCGCGGTGGCAAACCCCTCGCGCACGAGCCCCGCCTGGATCATGGCCGCGGCCGCCGCATACTCGAACCCCGTCATCGCCTCGTCGGCATAGCGGGTCCCTTTGGCGGGGCGCTGGCCTTTGGGCCAGGTGATCATCTGCGTGGCCGGGTCCTGGTCGTCCACGAATTTCCGCGGCACCTGGCGCAGGCCCTCCATCGTTGCCCGGAAGTTGTACTTGAAGACCGAGCGCAGGGCGCTTTGCACGTGTTCGGGCGGGTAGAGCCAGCCCAGGTCAAGCTGGTGCGCCCACCACTGGCCCAAGACCTGGTCGATGGCGCAGCCCGTGCCGTAGTCTTCGCGCGGCTCGGGGTCGGGGATCTGGATGTAATACTCGCCGTTGAACAGGGTGCGGTCCTGATTTTCCGCCCCGCGGCGGCGGATGGCGGCGTAGCGGTCGGCGGCCTGGCGGTCGCCTTCCAACAGGGCCATCTTCTCGGCCGCCGAGAGCGCTGCCAGGTACAGCGAGCCCAACCACGAGCTGCTGCCCCCCAGCGCGCCATCCAGGGTGTTCCACTGGGGGCCGGCCAATACGCCGTCTTCGTCTTTGTCCCAGGTGGCGATGGTGTAATCCATGACTTTGCGGATGTTCGGCCAGTGCTGGTCAAGCCACCTGCGGTCGGGCGACATGAGGTGTTCGCGATAGGAGTTGAGCACCGCCCCGCATTGGCCATCGAATGCCGGGTGCGAGTCGAACTGGCGGTGGGGAATGGCCCCATCGGGCTTCTGGTAGCGGAACTCCTGGGCCCGCATTTGGCGGGCGATCTCGGGGAACAGCCGGGCATGGGCCTGGGCATAGTGCCAGACGTGGTTGCAGTTGCCGTGGCAGCATCCGCCCTGGGTGCCGCATCCCTCCCAGCCGCCAAAATAGCCGTCCTTGCCCCAAAAACACGTGGGGCTGCGGAGCACCGCCAGTTGCGAACTGATCCGGTCCAGCATCCACCAGGGCAGATTCGTGGCGTAGAGCGCATCGTGGAACAGGCGCGTGGCGCCGGCCAGTTCGTCCAATCGGCCGGCCACCTCCTCGGCCACCGCCAGGGCCCCAGGCCAATGATTCTGGTACCAGTTGCCCGACGCGTGCCAGGCATCGGTGCCGTGCCGCACGTTGGGAAAGTACCAGGCCAGCACGAAGGGAACCATCCGCCGCTCGCCGGGTGCCAGCGTGAAGCCCGCCGCCACGGCCCCGTCCAGCGTCTGGCCGGGCGGCGAAGGGCCGGCCGCCGCCGGCCCCGCCAGCGTACCATCGGCGAAGTCCTCGGCCAGGGCCTCCAGGGTGTCCCAAGCGGCACGGGCGGTAACGCGATCGGCCACCACCGCAAGGGCCATGTCGCCCTGGCCGGGGGCGCTGGCAGGCCCATGGGCCCTCATCCATAACACGGCGGTCTTGCCCCGGCGCAGTACGCTATTGCAGTTGCCCCCATAGCCGGGATACCGGCGGCCCTCGATGGGCCTGTCGGCCTGAAAGCCCACCGCGTTTTGCTGCGCAGCTAGGAAAGCCACCTCCACCGGATGCTCCGTGGGATTCTCGGCCGAAAGCTGGAAGATGGCACACGGCATGGCCGAGTCTCGCACGCACAGCGGCACCAGCGGGTTGAACGCTTCCAGCGAGAGCTTCACACCGACGGCCGGATCGGAAAACGTGTACCAAGCCAAAGGATACTCGCCCCGCAGCGCCAATTCCTTCATGGGCGCAAAGGGGCCGACCGCTTCGGTCTGGAGGGCGCGGACCACGGCCGGGCCTCCGGCCGCCACCCGCACCGCAAAGAAACTGTGCGGCACGGTCGCCTGGCGGAAGTTGTTGAAAATATGCCAGCCGGCCAGGCGGGCCTTGCCATCCATCTGGATCGACCCAGCGCCGATGCCCCCCACGGTGAAGCGGATGGCTTCCAAGTGTTTGCCTTGGTAGACGGTGGGCTGGCCGCGGGCGAACAAGGCCGGGTCGGCCAGGAGTTCGGCGCGGCGCTGCTGCCGCCGGGCCTCTGCCGCTTGCCGCTGGCGCTCTAAGCGCTGGAGTCTCGCCAGGCGGGCCCGCTGCAGGGCTTCGCGCCGGCTTTGCCAGCCCATGGCGTCCACGTGGGCCTGGATGGCTGCCTCGCCAAGCGCCTTGCGGTACACGGCAAGCTCGTCCACCGCACAGGCCATGAGTTCGGCCCCTCGCGGCTGCGACGAGCCCAGGCACAGAGGCCGGCCTCGCTGCTGGAGATTGAAGCCGTCGTCCGTCCCCTCCAGCTCGGCGGCAACCCCGTCCACCCATAGCCGGGTCTGGCCGGCAGCGTAGGTCAGGGCCACGTGATACCACCGGCCACGTTCGATCGGCCCATCGCCTACGCGAAAAAGCATCACCGAGCGCCCGTTCCATACCGCCAACTGCGAATAATCGCCCATCACGTGCAGGCTGAAGCGGGTACGGCTGTGGTCGCCATCGGCGCGCTTGGCCACCAGGCACGGGTTGTAGCCCGGGTTGGGCGCAAAATCGGGACGGAACCACAGCTCGATGGTGGTTTCCGGCAGGTCCAGCTCGGGGGTGTCGCCCATAGTGACGAATCGGCCGTCGGCAAGCAGAAGTGCCTGGCCCCCGCCCGGACCTTCGACAAACCGGGCCGGCCCGCCGCGCGACTGGCCCTCGAACCGGCCTTTGGCGTCGCGCAGATCTCCGTCCAGGCGCCACCATGCCACCAGGTCGGGCTCGGCTGCCAGCAGCTTCTGATAAACTTCCACGCCGGGCTTGCCCGCCGGCTGCGGCGCAGGCTTGCTGGCCGGCTCAGCCGCCGCCAGTCCGCCGGCCCCGCACCCCAACACGATGGCCGCGATGGTAACTCGCTTGATGAGCATGGTACGCAACGTCCCTTGTGTCCTGGTCTTGGGTCAGGCACGCCTTGGCAGGGCGTGCCGCTGGGCGCCTCCTGCCGGCCACGCCCGGGCAGGGGATGCCGCCTGATATCGAACCGGTTGCTGCGCATTGTAAAATGCCCCACCCCAAGGCGTCCAGGAATGCGGCTTTGCCCGGCCCGCGGTCGTTTACATGAATCCGGCGGCGGCGTATCATGCGGGCTTCCACACGAATCGAAAATCCAAGCAGGGAGTTGCATCATGCCCATGGTGTTTCCTCCGGTTCGCCTGGGGTTCGTTCCGGCCAATCGGGCGGGTTTTAGCGACAGCCTGGCTGCCGCCATGCGGGATGAGGCGGTCGAGGCGATGCAGAGGGCGGGGATCGAGGTCGTGGTGCCCTCGCCCCAAGAGACCAAGGTGGGGTGCGTCGAAAACCTCCGGGAGGCCGAGCGCTGCGCCGAGTTATTCCGCCAGGCCGATGTCCAAGGCATCGTGGTGGGGGCGGTCAACTTCGGCGAGGAGCAGGCCGCCGCTTGGGCGGTCCGCCAGGCCCGGCTGGACGTGCCGGTGATGCTCTTCGGATGCCAGGAGGAGGGGGCGCTGCGGCGGGGGATGGCCCGGCGGGACGCGTTTTGCGGGCTGTTGTCCATCGGCGAGGTGATGCGCCAGATCGGCGTGCGGTACTCGGTGGCCCCCCGGCCGATCCTCTTTCCCCGCGACCCGGCCTTTGCCCAGGCGGTGGACTGGTTTGCGCGGGTCTGCCGCGTGGTGCATGGCATTCGGCGGGCACGGTACGGGCAAGTGGGCACCCGGCCCGATGTGTTCTGGACCTGCCGGTTCGACGAGAAGCGCTTGCAGCGCCTGGGCCCGACCACCGTGGTCCTCGACCTGTCGGAGGCCATCGCCGGCGCAAGCGCACTGCGGGACGAGGACCCCGAGGTCCAGCGGGCGCTTTCGGCCATCGCCGCGTATGCCGATGTCTCCGGCGTGCGCCGCGAAAGCCTGTTGCGCAGCGCCAAGCTGGAGGTCTTCCTCCGCCGCTGGCGCCAAGAAAACGCCCTGGACGCCCTGGCCATCCAGTGCTGGATCTCGCTGGAGCGGAACTTCGGGGTGTGCAGTTGCACGACCATGGCCCGGCTGGGCGACGAAGGCTGGCCCAGCGCTTGCGAGGCCGACATCCTGGGGGCGATGTCGATGCACGCGGCGATGCTGGCAAGCGGCCGGCCCGCCGCCCTGGCCGATTGGAACAACCTGCACCACGAAGACGACGAACTGGTCAACCTCTGGCACTGCGGAGTGTTCCCGGCGTCTTTCAGTTCCCGCGGGGCGCGGGTGGCGGTGCACGAGCTGATGGTCGCTGGGGGCGGAGCACCGCCCGACCGGGCCGAAGGCGTGCTGGAACTCGTGGCGGACCCCATGGCCGTCACCTTGTGCCGGATCGCCCAGGACGCCGAAGGTCCGTGGAAGGCCGTGCTGGCCCAGGGGGCCTTCGAGGACAACCCGGCGCAGACCTGCGGCAGCTATGGGTGGTGCCGCGTGCCCCACCTCCAGCGCCTGTATCGCGACGTACTCTTGCGGCATTTTCCCCACCACGTGGCCGTCACCCCCGGCGAGGTGGCCGACGTGCTTTGGGAAGCGCTGGGCAATTACCTGGGCATGCAGATGTACCACGCCACTCAAGAGACCCCGGGCCTATACACGCCGCGGTTGCCGTTTGGCAGCGGGCAGTGAGCCGGCCGCTGGCCCCGCCACACACGCGGCCGTTTATGCGGTCTGGCCGGGCCAGGGACCAAACCCGCCTATTGTGCGGCGCTACACAGGTTGACCGCCGGCCAGCCCGGATACTGCGGCACGGCCCAAAGCCGCTCGGGATCGCCTAGCGCGCGATTGACGTTTACCGACGCCAGGTCCAGGCGCATGGCGAACTGGTGGGGCGGCGACCGCACCTCGATCACGGTGGGGAAAAACGCCCCGGAAAGCGGGTCGCGGCGAAAGCGGCTGGTCGTGGCACTGGCCACCAGCCGGCCTTGCAGATCGTATATCCGCTGCTCCAACACCCAGGCACGCACGCCGTCGATTACAGTAACCTTGGTCGCCGGCCCCTGCGGCGTCTCCAACCGCGTGTGGATTTCGTAACGCCCGTTGGGCGTGGCGATGGGATTAGAATGCGCAAGGGCCGGGTCCAGCCCGCCGATTCCGAATGCCTCGATGAGCCAATAGGGATCGACCGCCAACTGGCGGCGGACCGGGCTGGCCGCGAACTCGTCGTGGCGGCAATAGTACAGCGCCGGCGGCTCATTGCGCCGGACCCAGAACCAGAACACGGCATCGTTGCTGCCCACATCGACCTCGGGGCCGGTGACGCCGGTGCCTGCAATCAGCCGGAATCGCCGCGGGCGCTCGAAAGCCACACTGGCCCGCAACGCCGGAAAACCCGTGCCGCTGAGCGTGGCCTCGTTGGTCGCAAAACTGTGAATCTGCGCGGCGTTGGCATTGACCGCTTCGATCACTTGCTGGAGGGTCGGCGAAGGCGGCAATGCCGGCGGCAGGTAGCTATAGTCCTCGCCGGGCGGTCGCAAGAAGGGGCACTGGGCCCCGCAAAGGCTCACCAAGCACGCGACCCCGACCAGGGCCAACCACCGCGGCGCAGCGTTCATCATGCTATTCCTTGGCAGGCCGGCGGGGAAGTTTGGGGCGGCGAGCCGGCCAGCAACCGGCCTAATTCCTCTTGAAGGATGCCGGCACGCGAAGGATCGGGCGGCACGGCCGGCACGCGGTACGTCGTATCGCGGCGGGGACAATAGAGGACCAGGATTTCTCGGCCGCTGGCGTCGCGCTGTTCCTCGTCCAGGCGGAGCAGGCGCCGCCGCACCAGCAATAAGGCCAACAGGTAGCAGAAATCGGCCCGATCAGGCTGCCCTTGGAGTTCCTCGAACACCTGCAACAACCGGTCGCTTGGGGGTGGTTGCGGCCGATCGCGGTCCACTCGCGGCAGATGCGACCGCCACCAGCCGATGGCTCCCTCGGGCGGGCCGGCCCAGGCCTCGGCCGAGTAATCCACGCGCCGCAGCGCCCTGCCCGCTTCCACCAGGGCCGAGTAATAGGTTTCGCCCGGTGCCAGTTCCCGGCCAGTCACCGCGCAACGTCGCGTGCATCGCTGGAAATCGTATTCCATTGCAGGGCTTACAGGTTGCAGCGAACTGCGTAACCGCGCTGAGTGCGTGTTTTGTCGCACGCTGCCCCATCGGCCATCCCCGCGCTTGTGGTGCCAGCCGTCCCGGCTGCACGGTAGGGTGCGTCCTTTGAACGCACGCCCATCAGGCCGCCCCTCCTGCCGCGTGGGTGCGGACACCCACCCTACCGCCTTGTGGTGCAAGCCGTCCCGGCTGCACGGTAGGGTGCGTCCTTCGGATGCACGCCCATCAGGCCCCCCGGGTCTCCGCGTGGGTGCGGAGCACCCACCCTACGGTGGAGTGCCTGGACACGGAGCTCCCCACGGCCGCCGGTCGGCGGAGCGTACACAAAACGGCTCTCCGGCTCAACCCGATTCCGTATTCCCCCCTTCAATAGGCGGTGAAAAACCGCGCCGTGGTTCCTCCCGGTCCGATCGGCACTCGCACCGCGCGCAAGCACCTCGGGCACCGCCCCTCGTACGCCGTACCCGCCGAGTTGACGTAAATCCTTGTGTACACGCCACAACAGGCAAAGCGAATGCCCAAGAAAGGCCGGCCGCGGAGTGGGCCACAGCCCCGGCTTTCGCCCTGTGGGTCGCTCGACAGATCGACATGCTCGCCAGGCACGGATAACCCACGAATATCGGTAAATGGTGCCCCTTCCGTGGGTGGAGCGGTTCCGATGGGTACGCGGCGTCCCGCCCCTTTGTATCGGCTTGCACCCAACCCCCCGATTATCGAAACAAGCCACCTCAGGGGGCCAAGTCCTGGCTTGCAGCCGGGTCGATATCGCCCACTCGGACCAGTTCCAGGATTTCTCTCCGTGTGGCCGTGCGCGGTGTGCCCAAAAGAACCCATTGTCGTGAGGCACCGAGCACCAAGGGGCGCAACCAAACCTCCACGCGTCCGGGGGGGACGGCGGGCAGGGTAAGCGTACTTTGCCCGAGCCAGCGCCCCGTCCGCAGGTCAAACCATTGGACCACGGGTAATCCGGGCGGACGAGTGGCTCTTTGGGGCGGCAATAGCGCCACCACCGGCCCTTGCGGGCCGCAAAGCCGGACGTCGCAGCACGGCCCGGTTGCCCGGTCCCACACCGGCCTGCCGGTCTCGGCGTCCAGGGCCACCAGGCCATCGGTCGTTTGAAGCACAAGTCGCCCTTGCGCCACCCCCACCATGCGGATCAGGGTTCCCAGCGGAGCCCGCCACAAGAGCCGGCCCGATTCCAGGTCCATCGCTTCTACCCCCCACACGCCGGGCTGCGTGGCGAAGACTTTGCTTTCGGCCACCAGCGGCGGCTCGGGGGGGTGGTCGAACCATGCCCGGGCGACCGAATACTCCTTCATCGGCGGGGGCGTCCACACTTGGCGCCGAACCCATCGCACGCGGCCTTGCGTGTCGCAGCACAGCACCACGCCCGCCCCTGCGGCGACCAGAAGATCGTCGGCAGCAACCCACTGGCATTCCACACGCGGGTTCGCCCCGTCACGGAAGTCGGCCAGCCACACCCGGCTCCGCACACGCCCCGAGGCGGGACGGATACGGGCCAGCCACAGCGAGACCTTTTCTGCCCCTTCGTAGCTGGCGGCCAGGACCAAGAGTTGGGAGCCCACGACAAGCGGGTCCGAGGCCGCATAGCTCTCGGGCCGGACGCTCCATAACACTTTGCCATCGGTCAGGTCCAGGCAGGCCAGTTCGGGCCCTTCGCTCGACAGCCGGCGGACGAACCCGCGCTTTTCCACCACCAAAGGCGGCATGGGCACGAGCACGGCTTGGTGGCGGTCTTCGCGCAGGTCGGCCCATTGGTTCCAAAGCCACTGCCGATCGGAAAGCCGGAGGCAGGCCAGACCGGCCCGCGTCCCCACGAGCATGGTTTCGGGGGTCGGGGTGACGCAGAGCTGCTGCCCGAACCAATCGACCAACCGCTGTCCGATCCAAGCCGGCCGGGGTGCCGAGCCATCGAACGTGGCCAGCGCCCGGGCCTCGTATTGGCCCGGCGGAAAAGCGACGGCAAGGCTGGTCGAGGCCGGGGAACGAGCTGGCCGACGGGATGCACGGGCTTTTTGCACCATGGCCTCGAACTGGGCGGCCGAAAACCATGTGCCGCCAAGCTGCACGCCGCGTTCGGGCGGCTGGCCCAGATCGAGCCCCATCATGGCGGCCGCCAGGCGCATCCGGGCCAAAAGCCCCGGTCGCTCGGCCGGCGCGGCGTCGGAGAGTGCACGGCGATAGTGGGCCAGGGCCTCGAGCGCTCGGCCAGCCGAAAGCTCGCGGTCGCCCAGCCACCGCCGGGCCTCGGCCGCCGCCTCGGTGCCGGGGAACTGGTGCGCCACGCCCAGCACCGCCTGGGCATTGGACGAAGCCACCGCCTGTTTCAGCCGCAGCCGGCCCATCGCCGTAAACTTTTCTTGCATCATCTGGCGCAACGCGGGCTGCGACCGCACCGCCAGTTCCACCACCAAAGGAAAGCTCAGGAACCAATGCGGGTCGTTGCGATCGGGGTGCAATCCCAAGCTCTGCGGGTCGGAGACGGCAACGACCAATTGGCACGCCTCGGCCCAGGCCTGGCTATCCACGGCCGCGCGAAACTCCGACAACACGTTGAACGCCTCGCGCTGCGAGGGTTCGATGAAGGGGTGTCCCCAGCGCTGCGGCCAACGGGGCGGGGTGGCCGGCACCGTGGATTCCGCACGCCCCAATTGACGGCTCACGGCCGCCTCGGCCCAAGCCAAGAGGTATTCCAAAGGCGGCCCCCACAGCGGCTCGCCCTCGCGGAGCGGCCCGCCTCCAAAGTACCGCAAGCGCTGCACCAAGGCCCGAACCTCGGCCCACCGCCCCGCCGACGTGGCAGCAAACAGCTCGTGCCGCAGCCACGCTTCCGAAAAAACCGGTACCCGGCGCCCGTGCCAAAACGGCAACTCCAACAGGGCGTGCGAAACTTCGCTGAATACGGCAGGTTGCCCCGCACGCATCCTGGCAGCGGCCAGAGTGTCGGCCCACTGCTCCAACTGATCGACCGCATTCCATTCCTCGCCGCTGAGCAGTCGGGCCGCCTGGTCGAGCAACCGCAGGCGCTCGGCAAGGGGGCCGGGCGATTGGAGTTCGGCCACCACCAGCCGGTCCAGCACCGCCTGCGACACAGTCCGCCTGGGGTTCTCGGCCAGGGTGCGCACCGCGCAGGCCCGCCACCATTTTTCCCAGGGCATGCCGGCCGGCTGCGATTCCAACGCCAGGGTCCGCCACGCCGCCAGGCTATCGGCCTTGCGCAAGGCCGGCACGAAAACCTCGGCGGCAGCATCCGCCCACTTTTCCAGCGCGTCCAGCCGGCCTACCTCCAGCGTGTGCAGGCGGATCGAGCGCTTCGCTTCGCCCGGAAGAGCGTACAAGCCCACGGAGGTGCAAGGACCATCCACCCCCAGACTGCCCGGCGCGATGGGGCTCCACGCCTTGCCGTCGGGGCTGGTCCACAGGCGGACCACGCCGGCACCGCACACCAGGCGCAACCAGCGCCGGTTGCCGAAAAACGGCACCGGCACGCGGTTGGCGTCGTACGACTTTTCGATGTCATTAGACCATGGCGGCAGCAGATCGAACACCACCTTGCCCGACTCCCGGTGGCGGAAGAAGCCCACCCGGGCCAGGTGCCGGCCCTCGCCAGTTCCCAAATATAGCCCCGTGCCCGGCGAGGGGGACTCGACCTCGAACACCATGTCCCAAAGCCCTGGCCCGGCCAGCGATACCCCAGCTTGAGCCAGCGGGGTCTTGCCCTCGACCCAGAACTCCAAACCGCCCTCGGGCAGGCTATCTAAGTGGGCCTCGCCGGGGGTCTTGGTCCACGGCCAGGCAGCCAGCGGGGCGTTCTTCGAAGCGGGCGAGGGCCGAGGCCGGGGCCACGCCTGGGCCTGGGCCGGTACCGTAGGCGCTGGCACCACCGCCACTCCGCGGATCAACGCTGTGCCCTCGAGGTACACTTCCGCCGGAAGCGCAGGGCAGGGCACGTCCAACAGCACGACTTCGCCGCGTACCAGATACAGCCGGCCGTCGCGATGATGCACTTCGATCGTGCCCAAGCCGCTGCGGCGATAAAGGTCGCCGGTGGTTGCCAACAGCACGTAGTCGCCCGGCCGGGGGCTCCCCTCTTGCCGCCCCACGGCATAGGCGGCCCACGACTGATGGAAATCCGGGTAGTACCGCAGCGTGATTCCGCGCGTGCCATTCCACAGATGGACTTGAAACGGGTTGGCCTCGGACAATCCCAGGCGAAGCGCGTGACCGGCCGGCCAGTCCGCGGCCAGCCGGGCCAATCCCGCCATGCGGCAGATGGGGCGCTCGTGCTTGCGGGCCTCGGCGATTTGTAGCGCCTGGCCAGGCACCGGCAGCAACAGTTTACGCAGCGCCTCCGCACCCGGATAGCCGGCGCGATCGTCGAAATCCTCAAAGGTGCCGGCCGGCGCAGCCCCGGCTGGCGACTCGGCACCCGCAGCCGTGTCGGCCGCCTTGCCCGCCGAAGAGCCCGCCGCAGATGCCGGGCCTGCCCCCGATGGCTGTGCGCCGAACACCAGCGCACCAATAGCCAATCCAATAGCCAACCCGAGAGCCAACCCGGCGGCCGACACCCTTTCCGGTGCAGCGTGACCTAAGCACGGCAACACGCGGCAAAGGCCCCAAAGCGGGCCATGCCTCTTCCCTGTCGCGGTTCGCATGACGCAGCCTCATCAATTGCTCCGGCATATCATGTTAATCACACGTCCTCCCGGCTGCCTTGTGGTGCCAGCCGTCTCGGCTG
>JBBIQF010000159.1:0-13058 GCA_037442445.1 Planctomycetaceae bacterium | reverse complement strand
AGGACGTGCTCCAGGTGGCCTTTCTGGGCATCCTCAGCGATGCGGAGCGCAAGGCATGGCTGGCACGCTGTTAGGGGGCTTGGGGCGGAAGAAAGGTGGCATTCCGGCCGGCCGGGCGGAGGTGGCACCCCGCCGGCCCATTCGGTGATAGCAAGCTCCGGGAGTGTGCTGGGAGAGATCGCCTATGGCGGAAGGTAAACCGCGGCGGAAATATGGCTGGCTGCTCGTGGCGGCCGGGCTGGGGGTGGCGTTCGGCGCCGGGGTGTTCGCCTGGCGGGGGCAAGGGGGGGGCGATGCGCCGGCCAGCACCCCTGCGGCCGAGACCTCCAAGCCCGCCAAGCCGGCCGAGGCTGGCCCCAAGGCCGTTACGGTTACGGTCGGGCGCATCCAGGTCCGCGAGGTGCCGCGGACCGTCGAGGTGGTAGGCACCTTTCACGGCTACGACGAGGTCACGGTCAACGCCGAGGTGTCGGGGCGGGTGGTGGCGATCTTCCACGACGTCGGCGATATCGTCAAGCCCGGGGAACCCTTGTTGCAGATCGATCCCACCGACTACGAGTTGGGGCTGGAAGAGACCAAGCGGGCGCTGGAACTGGAAGCGGCCCGCATCGGCCTGCCCATCCCGCCGCCCGAGCAATTCAACCCCGACGCCATCATGGCCATCCTTACTGGCGGCAGCTTCGATATCAACAAGCTGCCTACGGTCCAGCGGGCCAAAGACCAGGAGGAACTGGCCAAGATTCGGCTGGAGCGGACGCGGCGCTTGCGCGAGCAGAACACCGTGAGCCAGGAAGAGCTGGACCTGCGCGTCACCGACTACCAGGTGGCGATGAACACCCGGGTGCAGGCCCAATTGGATGCCCAGGCCGTGGTCGCGGGCATCAAGCATCGGCTGGTGCTCTTGAAGATCGCCGAGAAGAAGCTGCGAGACACGCGCCTGGTAGTCCCTGCTCCGGAATCGCGGGGTTCGCTCCACCCCGGCGACGTGCCGCTGGAGCAGTACGAATACGCGGTGACCCAGCGCAAGGTGTCGGTGGGCGAGATGCTCAAGGATGCGCCGGGCAGTTCCACGGCCGCGTTCGAGCTGGTGATGGACAAGGTGCTGAAGCTCAAGGCCGCCGTGCCCGAGCGCTACTCGGGCCGCATCCAACTGGACCAGCCGGCCGAGATTCGCGTCGAGGCGTATCCGGACCGCGTGTTTGCGGGCAAGGTGCGGCGGATCAACCCGGCGGTGGACCGGACCAGCCGCACCTTCGAGCTGGAAATCCATGTCGACAACCCGCGGCGGGAGTTGAAGGCGGGGGGGTTCGCGAAGGCCGACATCCTGGTGGGCAAGGATACCCAAGCGTGGACGGTGCCGGTCGAGGCGGTGGTCAGTTTTGCCGGGTCGACCAAGATATTCGTGGTCCGCGACGGCAAGGCGCACGCCATTGCGGTGCAGCGGGGGATCGAGGGCCGGCCGGCCGAGGCCGCCCAGAGCGGCGACCTCCGCGGCATGTGGGTCGAGCTGGTGCGGTCGGCCAGCCCCGAACTCCGCCTGGACGACCCGGTGGTGCTCACCGGCCAGGAGAAACTGGCCGAGGGCGTGCCGGTCCGCATCCGGTCGCCCCAGGAGGCCCCCGGGCCGGAAAAGGCCGCTGCCCCTTAAGCAACGCATTTTCGATCTGCGCGAGCGAGCGTGAAGACTGAGGCTTGACTGCTATGACGCTGTGGGACCTGTGTATCAAGCGCCCGGTATTCACGGTGATGCTGGTCTCGGCCCCCATCGTGCTGGGGATCGTGGGCCGGAGCCGGCTGGGCGTGGACTTGCTGCCCAACGTCGAGATTCCGGTGGTGGTAGTGACCACCACGCTCAAGGGGGCCAGCGTCGAGGAGATGGAGACCAGCGTCACCAAGCCGCTGGAGGAGATCATCAACACCGTCTCCGGCATCGACGAGATGCGCTCGACCACCAAGGAGGGCTTCTCGCAGATTGTGGTGCAGTTCGTGCTGGAGAAGGACCGCGACGTGGCGGCCCAGGAGGTCCGCGACAAGATTTCCACCATCCTCTCGCTTTTGCCGGTCGGGACCGACAACCCCATCATCGACAAGTTCGACTTCAACGCCTCGCCGGTGCTGCAAGTGGCGGTGGCAGCGCCCCGGCCCATGCAGGAAATCACCGAGATCGCCCGCAAGCAGATCAAAGAGAACCTCGAGGGCCTTCCCGGCGTGGGCGCGGTGATCTTGGTGGGCGGCCGGCAGCGGGCCATCAACGTCTATGTGGATGCCGACAAACTGAGCGCTTACCACCTCTCGATCGAAGAGGTGCGGTCGGCCTTGATGCGGCAGAACCTGGAACTGCCGGGCGGCCGGGTGGACCAGGGCACCCGCGAGCTGGTGCTGCGGACCATGGGGCGCGTGCCCACCGCCGAAGGGTTCCTGGACCTGATCGTCGCCGACCGCAACGGCTATCCGGTGCGGATTCGCGACATCGGCCGGGTGGTCGATTCCTTCGAGGAGCCCCGCAGCCTGGCGCGCCTCGACGGGCGCAACGCCGTGAGCCTCATCATCCAGAAGCAGTCGGGGGCCAACACGGTGCAGGTGGTCGACCGCGTGCTGGCCCGGATGGGCGAACTCAGCAAGATCCTGCCCCCCGACGTGGAAATGCTGGTGGTCAAGGACCAGTCGCGGTTCATCCGCGCCTCGATCCATGAACTCAATTTCCACCTGGTGATCGCCGGGGTGCTGGTGGCCTTCACCGTGCTGCTTTTCATCCAGGACTGGCGCACCACGATCATCGCCAGCCTGGCCATCCCCGCCTCGATCGTCGCCACCTTCGCCTTCATGTACTGGATGGGCTACACGCTGAACAACATGACGATGCTGGCGCTGATTCTGGCCATCGGCATCGTCATCGACGACGCGGTGGTGATCAACGAGAACATCTTCCGGCACATGGAGGAGCATGGCTACTCGGCGCTGAAGGCGGCCTCGACCGCCACCGGCGAGATTGCGCTGGCGGTATCGGCCACCACGCTGTCGCTTTTGGTGATCTTCTTGCCCGTGGTGTTCATGGGGGGCCGCGTGGGGCGGTTCTTCAGCAGCTTCGGGGCCACGGTGGCCTTTGCCATCCTCATGAGCTGGTTCGTCTCCTTCACCATGACCCCCATGCTGTGCTCCCGGTTCCTCAAGCTGCGGCGCAACCACGCCAGCAGCCGCCAGAAGTGGCTGTGGCGGGCCATCGACGGCGCCTACGGCTGGATACTCGCCTGGTCGCTGCGGCACCGCTGGGTGATCGTGGCCACCACGGGGGCCCTTTTGGTCAGCACCTTCTTCCTCTTCCGCATGATCGGGTTCGACTTTCTCCCCCGCGACGACCAGAGCGAGTTCGAGGTGGCCATCACTTTGCCGGAAGGCTACACCCTGGACCGGGCGGACCAGGTGTTCCGCGAAATCGAGCAGCGGATTGCGGCCCTGCACGGGGTGACGCACGTGTTTTCCACCATCGGCGATACCACAGGCCGCATGACCCGGGGGCAGGGCGACGTGACCTCGGGCACCATTTATGCCCGGGTGATCGACCTCCACGAGCGGACCCGCAAGTGGTACGACCCGCACTTCTGGCTCCAGGCGATTTTCCGCACCCCGGAGCACGACCCGCGGTACTTCAGCCAGTTCGACGTGCAGCGGGCGGCCCGCCAGATCATGGCCGAGTACCCCGAACTGCGCTCCGCCGTGCAGGACGCGGCTGTGGTGTCCGGCGCCGGTTTCCGGCAGTCGATGATCGATTTGAACCTCCGCGGGCCCGATTTGGCCAAGCTCCAGGAGTATTCGGAAAAGATCATGGCCTATATGCGCCGGAATCCGGCCTATGTGGATATCGATACCAGCCTGTCGCTCCGCAAGCCGGAGCTGCGGGTGATCATCGACCGCGAGCGGGCCTCGGACCTGGGCATCCCCGTGCAGAGCATCGCCTCGACGCTGAACATCCTGGTCGGCGGCGAGCCGGTGACCAAGTACAAGGAACTCGACGAGCAGTACGACGTGTGGCTGCGGGCGGAACTCTCCTCGCGCGACCGCAGCGAGGCCATCCAGCGCCTGATGATCCCCTCGCCCAAGGCGGGGCTGGTGCAACTGGCCAGCGTGGCGCGGCTGGAGCCGGCCCGCGGCCCGGCCAGCATCGACCGCTTCGCCATGCAGCGCCAGGTGGTCATCACCGCCAACCTCGAAGGCGGCATGGCCCTAGGCCACGCCGTCCGCGACCTCAGCGAGTTCGTCGATTCCCTCAACCTGCCGGCCGATTACCACTACGAGTTCATCGGCCGGGCTAAGGTGATGGGCGAATCCAACCAGAACTTCCTCGTCGCTTTCATCACGGCCTTCATCTTCATGTACATGATCCTGGCCGCCCAGTTCGAAAGCTTCGTGCACCCCATTACCATCCTCTTGGCCCTGCCGCTCACCTTGCCGTTTGCCCTGGTCTCGCTATTGCTCTTGCGGACCAATCTGAACCTGTACGCCATGTTCGGGTTGTTCATGCTCTTTGGGATCGTCAAGAAAAACGGCATTTTGCAGGTGGACTATACCAACGTGCTCCGCCAGCGGGGCCTGCCCCGCGACCAGGCCATCCTCGAGGCCAACCACACCCGCTTGCGCCCCATTTTGATGACCACCGTGATGCTCATCGCGGCCATGATCCCCATCGCGCTGGGCCAGGGCCCCGGGGCGGCCAGCCGGGCGAGCCTGGCCAAAGTTATCCTCGGCGGGCAAACGCTCTCGCTGCTGTTGACCCTGCTGGTCACACCCGTGGCCTACTCGCTGTGGGATGACCTCAGCCAATGGGTGCGGCGCAAGATCACCCGGCCCGCCGAACCGCCCCATCCCCCCGAGGAAGAGATGGAAATGGAACCCGCCGAGGCCGAGGCCCTGGCCGGCGGCGGCACCGGCCACCCCGAGCCCCTGGAAGTCAACGCGGCCGTCCGCCGCCAGAAAACCCGCCTGGCGGAAAAAATGGCGTGAAGGGGCAGGGGGGCAGCTCACGGGGTAACCGTCCACGGCCCGGGACGTTACCGGGCAACACGCAATGCCTCGGCCACGACAGAGCGTGGCCCTCCACCTGGAGGGACGCGCTCCGTCGCGTCCCTCGCCTCCGTCGCGTCCGCCGCCCTCCGATACGCGCCGCACCCTACACGCTTTTTCGCCTTGAGCATCCGGAAGGCCCTGGGCCGTGAACGGTTGCCTGTTCAGTCGCCCGCCGCTTTGGTAAACAGCGAGACGAACACGTCGGGCGCCATCGCCTGCGCGTGGAAATGCACCGAGGCATCGCCGTACAGGAAGTTGGCCCCCGCGGGGTGGAACGCGTAAATCTCGTTATTGTTGCTGCATCCGAACATCTGCGCCCCATTGCACAGGCTGTGGACCCAGAAAGGGGCCTGGTCGTCGGCCCAGGCCGCCCCGGTGATGGTCCGCCCCGGTTCGAGTTGGCCCAGGCGCCAGGACTGCGGCCGGCCCGCGCACTCGAAAAGCATGAACGACTGCGACAGTCCGTCGCGGACCTCCGCAGCCGTGGTGCATTGGCCGGCCGTGGCTGAAAACAGGTTCGTCCAGTCGCGCCGCTGCCGGATCAGGCCGGCGGCCACTAGCGGGTTCCACACGCTGGCGGTGATCAGCGTGCCGGCAGCGAAGTCGGAGACATAGCGCCGCCCGCCAGGAGCCGTGGGGCAGACGAACACCGCCAAGTCCACCTCGCGGGCTGCCCGGTTGGCCGCCGCGCTCCAATCACTTGCCAGATCAAAGCGGTCGTACACCGCCTGCTGTTCCAGATGGGGGAGCAGGAAGGTGAGCACGTTGTGATTGGGGCGGCGGGTGAAGGCCGCAGGGAACACCCCGCGGAGCGATTCGTATTGGGCCAGCGCCAGCCCCACTTGGCGTAGCCGGCTGGCGCACTGCGCCCGGCGCGAGGCCTCGCGCGCGGCCTGGACGGCCGGCAACAGCACGGCGGCGGCCATCCCCACGATGGCCAGCACCACCAGCACCTCGACCAGGGTGAAGGCCGGCCGCACGCCGCGTGGCAGAAGTGTGTGCATACGCCCCATGGCCGGGCATTGTAAGATACGGCCCTTCCCGCCGCTACCTGCCCCCGTACCGCTGCGACCATGCGGAGCCGCAGCCCTACAGAGCCGCGACCGCAAGGGAGCGGCCATTACCCGCCGCCTGGCACTACGCACCGGGCGCTGACGCGCCCCGCTCGTGGCGACACCGGGCGGTGACGCAGCCGGCTCCTGGAATCACCGGGCGCTCACGCACCGGCGCATCACGTCACCGGGCGCTGACGCGCCCGGCTCGTGGGGCTATCCACCTGCCGGCTGCCAGAGCGCGAAGTTTTTGAGCACGCGCAGCCCGTCGGCCTGGCTCTTCTCCGGGTGAAACTGGGTGGCCGCGATGTTCTTGTGCCACACCATCGCGCAGAAGGGTTCCGGATAATCGGCGGTGGCTGCCACCACTTGGGCGTCTTCGGGAACCACGTAGTACGAGTGGACGAAATACATGAACACGCCGCTTTGCAGCCCGTCCAAGAGGGGGCAACGGCGGAGGATATTCAATTGATTCCAGCCCATGTGGGGCACGGAGTACCCGTCGGGCACCTCGAACCGCACCACTTTGCCCCGCAGCAGCCCCAGGCCGCGGTGCCGGCCGTTCTCGTAGCTCTCGTCGAACAGCAATTGCAGTCCCAGGCAGATACCCAAGAAGGGCTTGCCGGCGCCGATGGCCTCCAACAGCGGCTCGACGAGTCGCCGCCGGTGCAACTCGGCGATGGCGTCTTCGAAGGCCCCGACCCCCGGCAGGACGATGCGGCCAGCGTCCCGCAGAACGGCCGGCTCGCTGGTCACCACCGCAGGGTGCCCCACGCGCTCGAAACCCTTCTGCACGCTGCGCAAATTGCCCATTCCGTAATCAACGATGGCGATCATCGAATGGCCAACCCCAACGCGGAGCAAACAAAGGCGAAGGACAAACAGCCGTCCGGGGCTAGGGAACGCGGCACGGGACGGCGTCAAAACTTTTTCATGTATTCCACGGCGGCGCGGGCGGCAGCCGGCGGGTCGCTTGTGGGCGGCACCTGGATGGCAAAATAACCGCGGTAACCGATTTCGTCGAGTTTTCCCAATAGGGCGGGAATATCGGCATCGCCGGCACCCAGGGCCCGGGGTTCGCCCATGCCCGGCAGGGGCCCGCCAGCGGCGTCGGCCAGGATCGCATGCACGATCCAGGGGGCCAAGGCTTCGGCGGCGGCCAAGGGAGAAAAACCGCCCAAAACGAGCTTGGCAGGGTTCAAGGCCACGCCCAGCGTCCCCTCGGGCAGGGCGGCCATCAGCCGGGCGAGTTCTTCGCCCGATTCCAGCCCCGTCTCGGCTGCCAGCATAGCCCCTGCCTTTTCGCTATATTTGCCCAGGTCCACCAGCACTTCGACCAGCAGCTTCCACGAGTCCGAATCTGGAGGCGGGACGCGGCCGATGTGATTAACAACCACCCGGGCGCCCAGATGATACGCGAACTCCATTGCGGCTTTGGTGGCGGCGATGCGGCGGTCGAGTTCCGCCTCGGTGGCGTATCCCCTGCGCGTCGGGAAGGCCACGGCCGCCACCCGCAAATTGGCATCTTCCAGCATCTTGCGGACCTGGCGGAGCCCGGTTCGCGACAGTTCGGTGGCAGAGACCTCGCCCCGGCCGTCGATGACCACGGCCGAGACCCCCAGCTCGGCCGCCACGCGGATGGCTTGGGCCAGCGGCAACCGGAGGCCGGCCAGTTCCAAAGCGAGCTTGATCATGCGTAGCCTGTTGCTGCGAGGAAGCCCCCCTTGAGCGGTCTCTTGTTGATTCTAGCCTTCGCGGCCGCAGCGCCTATCGAACCCCGGTATTCCGAGGCCACCGAGGTGTTCCATGCGACTTTCGATGTGTCGCAGGACAGGGATTACGACGGCTGGCCCGACGGCTGGCGCCGCCGCCAGGGGCCGGGCTACCCGCATTTCGTGCGGATCGCGATCGAGGAGGCCAAATCGGGGCCGCCCGGCCGCTGCCTGGCCATCGTGCTCGATGGCGGGGCCGGGGCCGCCCTGAGCCCCGCCTTCCCCGCCGCACCCCTGCACGATTACGTGGTCGATGGGTTCATTCGGACCGCAGGCCTGGTGCACGACCGGGCGTGGTTCTCGCTGGCGCTGTTGGACGACCAGGGGCAGGTGCTCGAGACGTTCCGCTCGCCCGGCGTGCAGCAGACCAGCGGCTGGCAGCGGGTGCGCCTCGGCCCGGTCTCGCCCCAGGGCGACCGATTCCGGCAGGCGGTGCTCGGAGTGCATCTGGAGCCGGGCGAAAAGGCGGACCTGCACGGCCGGGCCGAGTTCGCCGACATCTGGGTCGGCCGGCTCCCCCGCATGACCTTGGCGTGCAACCGGCCGCTGGCACTGTTCACCGACCCGCGGGAGGTAACGGCGGTCTGCCGGGCGTCGGGGTTGTCGGCCCGGGGCACGACGGTGGCCTTCGAGCTATTGGACCCCTTTGGCAAGCGCCTGGCCGGCACCGACGCCCGCTTTGTCCTGGAGCCAGGCCAGGGCCCGGCCCCGGCGCCGCCGGCTGGCCCCGGCACGGACCTGCCGGCCCGAAACACCGCTGGCACCGGCGGGCAACCGCTCCAAGGCTACGTGGGCAAAGTGGCGTGGAATCCGCCCGTATCCGGGCCGGGGTTCTATCGCATCGGGGCTGCCATGCCCGCCGAAAGCGGCCGCGTCCATCGCCGGGAAATCACCCTGTGCGTGGTGGCGCCGGTCAAGGGCCCGGCCGAGGGCGAGTTCGGTTGGAATGTCGATCCCGCCGCACTGGCGATCCCGCAATCGCGGCTGGTCGAATTGCTCGGCCAGGCCGGCATCGCCTGGGTGAAGTGCCCCCTTTGGCTCTCGCCCAAAGCCGGCCAAACCACCGTGCAGCAGACCGCCGAGTTCGCCGAAGCCCTTCGCGCCCAGGGGATCGAGATCATTGGCCTGCTGGACCGCCCGCCGGACGAGGTGCGGGCCAAGCTCGATCCTTCGCGCCCGGCCGCCGCTGCCGACGTGTTCACCTTGCCCCGCGAGGTGTGGCAGCCTTCGCTGGAGTTCACGCTGACCCGCGTGGGCCCCTGGATTCGGCGATGGCAACTGGGCAGCGACCGCGATACCAGTTTCGTGGGCTTTCCCACCCTGACCGAGACCCTGGGCCGCGTCAAAGCCGAACTGGGCCGCATCGGCCGCGACACCGAATTGGGCATGGCCTGGAGTTGGATCCACGAGCTTCCCACGCCTGCGGCCGGCCCCTGCCCCTGGCAATTCTTGACCCTCAGTGCCCAGCCGCCGCTGGATGGCCGGGCGCTGCGGCATTACCTGGCGGCCACCGGCCCATCGCAGGTCCGCCGCCTGGTGCTCGTCGAGCCGCTGCCGCAGACCGCCTGCTCCCTGGAAGACCGCCTGGCCGACCTTACGGAACAGATCGTGGCGGCCAAAGCGGGCAAGGCCGAAGGCATCTTCCTGCCGGCCCCCTTCGATGCCGGCCGCGGCGTCGTGCAGCCCGATGGCTCGCCCGGCGAGCTCTTCTTACCCTGGCGCACTTTGGCGCTGGCTTTGGGCGGGGCCGAGTTCCTGGGAACCCTCCCCCTTCCCCACCAGAGCACGAATTGGGTCTTCGCCCGCCGGCAGCAGGCCGTGCTGGTCCTATGGAACCGCCGCCCCGTGGTCGAAGAGGTGTATCTGGGGGATGGGGCCGAGGTGCGGGACCTGTGGGGCCGACCGGTTCCTGCGGCTACCAGAAGCGGCGGACTGGCGGTGCCCGTGGGGCCCGTGCCCGTGCTGGTGTTCGGCGGGCCGCGGGGACTGGCCGAGTGGCTGGTCCGCTTCCGCCTGGCCCGCGACCACCTCGCAAGCGTGTTTGCCCAGCGCCAGCCCAATCAGCTCGAGCTTCAGTGCCCCTTCGAGCAGGGCATCGAGGGGAGCGTGGAACTTAGCGGCCCGGACGATTGGGCCATCCACCCCCGAAAAGTCCGCTTTCGCCTGGCGCCCGGCGAAAAGCTCCAGCAACCCTTGGAGATCATCCTGCCGGCCAACGCCAGCAGCGGGCAGCACCGCATCCGGGCCGACTTCGATATGTTTGCCGGCCAGAAATACCGCTTCACCGTGTGGCGGACCGTGACCGTCGGCCTGGAGGATGTGCGCTTGGAGGTTTCCACCCGGTTGACGCGGGACGGCCAGCTCGAGGTCCAGCAGCGCGTCATCAACGATAGCGACGACCCCATCAGCCTTCGCTGCCAGCTCTACGCGCCGGAACGCCGGAGGATGTCGGTCCAGGTGGTGGGCTTGGGCCGCGGCGAAGACGTGCGCGTGTACCGCCTGGCCGAGGGCAAAGAGTTGCTGGGCAAGACGCTTTGGCTCCAGGCCGAGGAGGTGGGCGGATCGCGGGTGCTCAATTACCGCTTTGTGGCGGAGCCGTGATGGGCGGCTTTGCCCAGGGCGTCTGGGGCGCGGCGGCCGGCCGCCGGCACGGGCTTTCAGCAGTGGGGTGATTACCCGGGTACCTAGGGCGCTACGGCCAGCCGCATGGCGGCCGGGCCGGCCACGGTCAAAAGGAAATCTGCCTTTCCGGCATGCTGGGGGAACTGCCGCAGGTAGGCCTCGCGCCACTCGGCCAAGTAGCGCTGCGCATCGCGGCGCTCGACCAGGGCCCATACCCCCCCGCCAAAGCCAGCCCCAAACGCCGAGGCCGCCGTAGCACCGAGCTGCCGGGCACTGTGGGCCAGCATCACCGTTTCGGGCACCTGGTTGCCCAGCCATCGCTCCGCCGCCGCCTGCGACGCATCGACCAGCCGGCCGAACTCGGCCAGGTCGCCCCGCCGCAAGGCCTCGGCCGCCGCCGGCTGCAACTCCTCGTTCTCCACCAGGAAATGCGTTAGCCGCGCAAGGAGCACCTCGGCCGGCGCCTCCGCCCATGCCCCCGCGCGCAAGATGCCTTCCAGTTGGCTGCGGGCGTCGGGGCCTTGGGCTAGGATGTCGGCCAGATACCTTTCGCTGCCCCCCGTGGCCGCCTGCCATGCCTGCACGATCTGCCCCACACGCCGCGAGGCCGCGTTGTATTGCTCCATGGCCGCCCCCGTCTTCTCCGCCACCACCCCGCTGACGGCCACGGCGAACACATACCCGGCCGGCAGGGGAATCACCTGTTCCAGCCGCACCGGGCAGTACCGGTACTGGCTCACATGCCCGGGCCGCGCGCACAGGATGGCCGTGTGATCCTCGCTGCCGCCAAAGGTCCCCACCCCCTGGTCCCCGCGGAGGGTGCCAAAGCTCTGGCCGTTCTCCACCGTGGCCAGGTACCCCGCCAGGTCGGTCAGCTCGCGGATGTTGGCTTGGAACTCGGGCCTTTGGTCCAGGCAGTTCACTTCGGCCAGGGCCAAAAAGACCGCCACCACCAGGGCGCTGGAACTGCTCATCCCGGCCGCAGGCGGAAGGTCGCTGGCCAGCGCCATCTCGGCACCGACCAGCGGCGGGGCGAAGTTGCGCGCGATGCGCCTGGCCACGGTCATGGGATAGTTCGACCAATGCCCCCGGCGCGGCACGAGTTCGGCATCCAGGGCCAGGGACGCCTCTTGGCCCCACGCCACATCGATTACGCGAACCTGGCGGTCGGCCCGCGGCCGCACCAACACGGCGAACCCTTGCTCGGCCGCCACCACCATGGTCCGGCCGCCCGCGTAGTCGGTGTGCTTTCCCAAGACCTCGATCCGGCCGGGCACCACCAGGCCGCGCCAGGTGTCCGGGCCGGCACCGCGGGTGCGGGCCAGCGCCTTTGCCAGTTGGGCGAAACTTTCGGCCCGGCGCTGCGCCGCCGCCTGGTCAAACCCTGCCTGATGCAGGCACGCAGCCAGCGAGGCCGCGTCGTCCCATCGCCCCGAATACGCCACGAAAGGAATCATGCCTCGAGGCCCTTTGCTTGGCAAACTCGCTCTGACATAACCCCCTTTCAAACACGCTCTCAGGGTGAAGAACACGCGCTGGCCAAGCCGGCTACTTGAAGGCCGGGATGTCGACGGGCAAGCCGACGCGCACAAAGAATCGGGCAAAGGCTTCGGAAAGATGCTCCCGATACGGCGGCAGCAAACGGACGCGATTCTTGTTTCCCTCAGCAGCGAACTCGCGCACCGCGGGGGTACTCAGCGCGAACAGTCTTCCCATATCCACGAGCATGTAGTCCAGCTCGTGGCCTTGAATCTCGCACCTGTTGAGCACGTGATAGCGGGGGAACCGCCCTTTGCAAGCGTTCTCCCAGTTCGCCTTCTTGCCGAAGGTCCGATCTTGTTGCAACTCCCGCTGGAAGTAGATCGCGGCCAAGATGACCTCCTCGGCGTTGCACGTGCCGTCCGCGCGGACCGCCAAGTCGCACGATTGGGTCATCACAATGGCGTTTTGGTACTCGATCGTGATTTCATGCGGTCCGGCCTCGGCCACGGCGCTGGGCGGGATCAGGAACACGGGGCAATCCAGAAGGATATCGCCTTGTTCCAACTCGGCCCCGGCCACCAGACCGTACCAAGGATACTTCACTACACCGTCGGACATGGGCTCAGTCTTCCGGGTGATCGACGATGCGCGGCCGGCGGTACCCCCCCTTGCGAAACACGACTTCAATGCGCCGTGTGGGTCTTGAAGGCGGTGTCTCGATCCGCACGTCCCAATCGACCTTTTCCGGCGCTTCGTCGGTAGATTCGCTTTCCGCTTCCGCCGGTTTTTCCGCCTCGGCAAGCACGACGACCGAGGTACTGAGAATCTCGAGCTGCATGGTCGATGGCCTTCCGGCCGTAGCGTCCGGGGTCGAAGGCAAGCCTTAGACGACACGAGCGGGCCCGGCGATGGCCGAACGGGTTACGACACGCCCAACGCCGCCAAGTGGACTGTCGCTTCCTCCCGACACATGGCCAAAGGCCTCATAACGTATTCTCGGACCGGCGATGGGCCGTTTCAAGAGCCTACGCGCTTGCTGCCGGGGCAGCCTCGGGAGAACTGCTTGTGC
>JBBIQF010000158.1:0-13112 GCA_037442445.1 Planctomycetaceae bacterium | reverse complement strand
TAATGTGTGTGGGCGCCCTTCACCGGCCGGATAATTACCCCCCCTCCTGCTGGCGGCGCACACCTGTCGGTTGGCCATTGGGGTTTGGTCATTGGTCATTCGTCATCTGGCTTTCGATAGTCGTCATGGGTCCACCACCGGCCGGGTTCATTCCGGCGGTGCAGGCAGCATCGGGCCGTAGCGTGTTTTGGGCCTTGCGATCCATCCGCAGAAGACTGCAAGCAACGACCTCATGATTCTAGGAGTCCGGTTCATGCATCAACAGCTTTGGCGTAGCTCGATCGTCGTTTGGGTCGCGCTTGTTTTTGCAGCCATCGTGGCCCATGGGGCGGGGCTGGGGTGGGTTCTAGCGGCCTCTGTTCCGCCGGCCGCGGCCTCCGTCAAGCCCGCTTTGAAGTCGCCCGGCGCCCAAGAGCCCAAGGCCGCAGCACCCAAGGCCGGCCCGACCAAGGCCGCTGGAGCCGACAAGTCGAAGGTCGCCTCGGCCGTCAAGCAATTCGAAAGCAAGACCCGCGACGTGGTGCAGCGCCAGGACGAGATCTTGGCGGCCTGCGAACTCCGGCCTGGCATGTCCGTGGCCGACGTCGGCGCCGGCACCGGATTTTTCACCCGATTGATGGCCCACCGTGTAGGCCCCGCCGGCAAGGTGTACGCCGTGGAGGTCAACCCGGCGTACCTCGAACACATCGCGGCCACGTGCCGCCAGGAGAAGTTGGATAACGTTCTTACCGTCCTCGGCACGCAACGCACCACCCATCTGCCCCGCCAAGCCCTGGACCTGGTGTTCGTGTGCGACACGTATCACCACTTCGAGCATCCGCCGGAGCTGCTCGCCTCGATCTTCGAGGCCCTTCGGCCGGCCGGCCGAGTCGTCCTGGTGGACTTCTACAAACGGGGCGGCATGGCTTCGCATGTGCGGGTAGACAAGGATCAGGTTATCGCCGAGTTCGCCGCGGCCGGGCTCGTGCTGCGCGATGTCCGGGAGCTGGGGCGGCAGCAGTACCTGGCCCGCTTCGAGAAACGGGCCTTCCGCCCGCCTGCCGTGCCCCTGGTGGCCCATGACCCCTACTTCAGCATCTGGTCGTTTACCGACGAGCTGGCCGCCGACTGGCCACGCCACTGGACCGGCGCCCCCCACGCCCTTTCGAGCATGATCCGCGTCGATGGCAAGGCGTACCGGCTGATGGGGCTGGAGCTGCGCGAGGCGCCGGCCATGCGGCAAACCGGGCTCGAAGTGCTCCCCTTGCGCACCATCTACGACTTCGAAGACGCAGGCGTCCACGTGCGCCTGACCTTCACCTCGCCGCTATTGCCCGAAGACCTGGAACTGGTCAGCCGGCCCGTGACCTATCTGACCTGGGACGTTTGGTCCTGCGATGGCCGGCCGCATGAGGTTTCGCTGTATTACGACAACTCGGCCGAGCTGGTGGTCAACGAGGCCTCGCAGGCGGTGTGCTGGTCGCGGCCGGAGGTGCCCGGCTTGGTGGTGCTTCGGATGGGTTCGGCCGAACAGCCGGTCCTCCAGAAAAAAGGGGATAACCTCCGCATCGACTGGGGGTATCTATATGTGGCGGCACCGCGGCAGGGGCAGGTGGCGGCGGTGGTGAGCGACCATCAATCGGCCCGCAAAGGTTTTGCCGCCGGAAGACTGCCCGAAGCGGACGACCGGTCCATGCCGCGGCCGGCCAACCGCGACTGGCCTGTGGCGGCCATGCGCTTCGATTTGGGCACCGTGGGCCCAGAGCCCACCCGCCGCTGGCTCATGCTGGCCTACGACGACGTGTACACCATCGAGTACCTGGGGACCCGGCTGCGGCCGTACTGGCGGCGCAGCGGCACCGAAGCCCCCCAATTGCTGCAAACCGCCGCACGCCAATACCGCGAGTTGATGGCGCGGGCCGAGGACTTCGATCGCCAGCTCGTGGCCGACTTGGTCCGCGTGGGCGGCCGGGGTTATGCCGACCTCTGCGCCCTGGCCTACCGCCAGGCCGTGGCAGGGCACAAGCTGGCCGCGGCACCCGACGGCCGGCCCATGCTCTTCCCCAAAGAGAACTTCTCCAATGGCTGCATCGGCACCGTGGATGTGATCTACCCCGCGGCCCCGGTGTTTGCACTGCTGAATAACGAACTGCTCAAGGCCACGCTCACCCCCGTGCTGGATTACGCCGCTTCGCCCCGATGGAAGTTCCCCTTTGCGCCCCATGATCTGGGGACGTATCCCCTGGCCAATGGCCAGGTATACGGCGGCGGCGAGACCAGCGAAAAGAACCAGATGCCCGTCGAGGAGTCGGGCAACCTGCTCATCCTCGCGGCCCTGGTGGCCCACGGCGACGGAAACATCGAATACCTCAAACCCTATTGGCCGCTCTTGCAGCGCTGGGCCGAATACCTCAAGGCCAAAGGGCTCGACCCGGAAAACCAGCTCTGCACCGACGATTTCGCCGGCCATTTGGCGCACAATGCCAATCTTTCGGTCAAGGCCATCGTGGCGCTGGGGTGCTACAGCCGGCTGTGCGAACTGGCCGGCAAACCGGACCAGGCCGCCCAGTACCGCCGCCTGGCCGAGGATTTCGCCCGCCAGTGGGAAAAGCTGGCCGGCGACGGCGACCACTACCGCCTGGCCTTCGATCGCCCCAATACCTGGAGCCAGAAGTACAACCTGGTGTGGGACAAGCTGCTGGGATTGCGGCTGTTCGGCCGGCATGTACCGGCTAAAGAGGTGGCGTTCTACAAGCGGCAGCTCCAGCCCTTCGGCCTGCCCCTGGATAACCGCGAAAACTACACCAAGACCGACTGGGAAGTCTGGACGGCCACGCTGGCCGAGTCCCGCGAGGACTTCGACACCTTGATGCGGCCGGTGTACGCCTTCCTAAACGCCACCCAGCCGCGCGTGCCCCTGACCGACTGGTACTTCACGCGCGACGCCCGGCTTAAGGGATTCCGCGCCCGGCCGGTCATCGGCGGCGTGTTCATCAAGATGCTGGACGACCCGGCGGTATGGAAGAAATGGTCGACACGCCGGCCTGCCCGGCCGTAGGGTGCGTGCTTTGCACGCACGGGCCTGGGGAATGACGAATGTCGAAAGCCAAATGTCGAATGACCAATGACCAAGCACCAATGACCAATGGCCGGGCACGGAGCGCTACCGAGCTGCGACCGCAAGGGAGCGCGCGTGGGGAATGACGAAAGACAAATGACGAATGACCGAATGGCACTGTTGACCGCTGTTAAAGCGTTTTGACGCTTCGCGATGCGGCCACGAGGCGGCGCTCCAGTTCCGCACGTGGGGTGCGTATTAGCGGGTAGCGGTACCGGCGCCGTTCTAACACCCGCGGCATCGCGGCCGGCCGCAGCCTGAGCCATCTCAGCAATAGGGCCGAAACCCGGCAACGGCGTCAGTCTTGCAGTTGGGCCAGTTTGGCCAGGACTTCGGCGGCATGGCCGGCCGGGCTGACCTTGGGCCAGTGCCAGGCCACCCGGCCCTGGGGGTCCACCAGCACGGTGCTTCGGATCACCCCTTCGTGTTTCTTGCCATAGAGGGTCTTGGTTCCCCACGCGCCGTATTGCCGGAGGACCGTGCGGTCCGGGTCGCTCAGCAGGGTGATTTTCAGGCCGTGCTTGTCGGCAAACTTCTGGTGGCTGGCGGGCGGATCGGGGCTGATACCCACCACGCGGGCGCCGCGCTGGGCGAAGGCCTCGGCCTGGGCGGTGAATTCGCAGGCTTCGCGGGTGCAGCCGGGCGTGTTGTCCCGCGGGTAGAAGTAGACGACCACCCACTGGCCGCGCAGCTCGGCCAGCGACACCGGCTTGCCCGCCGCATCGGGCAAGGTGAACGCGGGGGCCGGTTGGCCCTGCTGAAGCGCCAGGGCGGGCTGCCGGGACTGTTTCTTGGGGGCCATTGCCGGGGTGCCCTTCGCAACGTGAAATGCCTTAGAATTGTGCCCCTCTTACGGGCCGGCCAGGAGGTCGGACCACACCTGGCGCAGCCGCTTAAGTTCCTGCTCTTGCTCGGGGCTGAAAGAGCCCTGGCGGTGTGCGTAGGTGTCCATCCAGAGGACGATCCGCTCCAGCCCTTCGGGGTCGAGCTGGACGCCTTCGTGGCCGCCCGGCTGGGTCAACAGGGCGTAGAGCTTGCTGGTGGCGGCGGTGCATTGGCCGGGGATGGAGCGATCGCGTTCGAAGGCCTTTTTCTTGAGGTCTTCGCCGCCGAAGGAAATGAGGCTTTGGTAGGAGCGCTCGGCGGTGAGGTCCAGGGACTGGCCTTTGTTGCCGCTATTGGGCCGGTGGCAGGAGACGCACGCCCGGTCGAGGACCGGCTGCACCAGTTGGTCATAGCGCAGCGGCCAGCTTCCGGGAGGGCCGGGCGTTACGCGCGAGGGCTCCTTCAAAGCCGCCAGGGGCACCCTGCCCAGCGGGGGCGAGGTATCGCGCGACTCATGGCAGCCGATGCACGCCTGGGTCTGCTGGGGCATCACGTAGGTCAGGGTGCGCATGGTCTGCAGGGCGAGCCCTTTTTCGTCGAGCACTTGGAAGAAAACGGGGACGCCGGCCGGCACGCGGAAATGTGCCGAGCCGTCGCTTTCGATGGGCACAGTGCCCAGGACGAACTTGCCGGGGTCTTCGGCCGACACGCCCAATACCGGCGTATTCATATTGGGCTGGACCTTGGGGGGGACGGCGACGATGCGCAAGCGCCGGGCCGCCCCGCGCGGAATGCCCTCCAAGCCGCGGTACACGTCCTGGACCAGGAAGCGGCCTTCGGGCCGGCCCTCCCACGCGACCATCTCGGGCAGCAGCGGCGGCCGCGGGCGGGGGGCCACCGGCAGCGGGTACTGGCTGCTGATGGCTGGGTCGCGGTGCAGCAGCTCCAGGTTCCCGAATGCATCGAACAGATAAATCCCCGAGGCGTTGACCGGATTGCGATCATCGGTGCAGATGGTGTGGGGCGGCAGCGGCCGGTCGGCCCAGGCCACCAAAAAGAACTGCTCGCTCAGCGGGTAGGGGTTGGCGTAATAGTGTTCCGGCCAGCCTTCGGTCTCGGGGAACACCACCTCCGGGGTCAAGCGGGTCAAGGGCGCTTCGAACTCGCTGCCGCGGGTGCGGTCCAATAGCACCAGCGAGCCGCCGGTGATCGAATGGTGGGCGCTGGCCGTGAACACCATGCGGTGCGAATTGGGGATCGAGCGGGCCTCGAACACGCATTGCGGCCGCACCGTGAAATTGCCGTACACCAACTGGGCATTGGTGCCGTCGGGGTTGGTGGACCACAGGCTCATGAACGGGCCGTTGAATCGGTCGATGTAGTCCCAGCGGGCGTAAAAGATGCGGCCATCGCGGCCCACCGAAGGGGTCCACTCGAAGTTCTCGAATGCCGAGATGGGCCGGATGTTGCGCCCCTGGTCATCCATGACATGCAGCGTGAAGACGGCCACCGGCCGGAAGGCATCGCCGCCGCAGCGGACGTAGCTATCGGGGCAGGCGGGATGCTGCTCGGTGGCCGCGGCGCTTGCCCGCCCGCACTGGATGGCCCGCCCTTTGCGCGTCGAGAGGAACACGATCTGGCCGTTGGGCAGCCACCGCGGATCGAAGTCGTCGTAGCGGCCCCGGGTGAGTTGGCGCCGGCCGGTCCCGTCGATGTTCATCTCGTAGATGTGGTAGAAGCTGTCGTCGGGCAGCTTCTCCTTGTCCACTTTGTTGGGCACCGACGCCACATGGGGATACCAGCGGCAATAGGCGAACAGCACCCGCCGGCCATCGTACGAGATATCGGGCCCGGCGAAGTTGCCCGGCGGCATGTCCGAGGTCAGGCACCGCACCCGCGGCTCGTTGCTCCGCAGGCCCTCGAGCACATAGATGCCGCCGCCGGGCCGCGACCACCATCCGTAGTGCTGGTCCGACATGTGGGGGAACATGGTCGGGGCGCGTTTCACGAACAGGATGGAATCGAAGTTCAACAACGGGTTGGCCAGCGCCATGCGCCGGACCGCCCACCGGGCCTGGAAGTACACCTCGCGCTGGGCCGACTCGGGCGCGGTGGAAGGGAGGTTGCGGAACCGCTCGGCCGCCTGCTCCAGGGCTGCCGCATGGGCGTCGATCTGGGCCCCCAGTTGGCGGAGCGCCGCCGCCAGCTTGCGCCCCCGCTGGATGACCGCAGCCGTGGAATACACCCGCTGGCTGGCGGGCTGCTTGTGCCGCACCGACCATTGGCTCACACTCGACTGGTCGGCGGGCTTGCCCAGCGCGATGTTGCCCGGCTGCCCGACCGCATACACCTCGACCTCGTCCAGGTGGAAATAGCTGGTGCCCGGAAGCTGCAATCGCACAAAGCGAGCCTGGGCCCCTTTGAGCGGCACCACCAACGGCTTCTGATCGTGATGACCGTAAAAGACCGTACCGTTGTTTTGGAACACCTTTTGGAACGACCGGCCATCGGCCGAAAGGAGCACCATGAGGTGGTTGTTACGCTCGGCCAGTTCGGTGCGGTTGTACAGGACCACGCGGTCCAAGGCGACCGGGTGCCCCAGGTCCACCTGCCACCAGGGGTTGGGTTCATTTTCCGTGTGGAACCCCCACTTGCCGTTCTTGACGCCATCGACACCGCCGGCCGCGTCCTCTTGGGTGCTGGGCCTGGCCGACTGGACCGACCCCCGGAGTTCGTCCTGGCGCAGCCAATCGGCCTCGATCTGCTCGGGGGTGGCAGCGGGCAGTACCGGGGCGTGGCTGGGCCCGGAAGTCGCCGCCTGGGCCAGGGGGGTGGCGGGGCTCTTGGCCGCATCGGCCGCCACCGGCCCAGACGCCCGCGATTCTCCGCCCGCGACCCACGCTCCCGTCACGAGCAGCCCACCCAGTGCAGCCATCACGGCAAGCCGTCTCATGGGCACGTTCCTCCACAGGTGTACGATACGGTGTGCGTACAAGGCCGATTGTGCGCTGTGGGGCGCCTGCGGCGGTGCGCCACAGTGCAGGCGCAGGGACCTAGCCGGGCCCGCCTGCTACAATACCCAACATTCTTGCCGGCGTACAAGTGCATGTCCACCGGGCGTGCTGGCCTTTTGGCCCGCCCGGCCGCATCCCGGAGGGTCCGTCGCCGTGGCCGAGCCGCTGGCCATTGCCATCGCCGTGGTGCGTCACCAGGGGAACGTCCTGATCGGGCTTCGCCCGCCGGGGGTGCCGCTGGCCGGGCTGTGGGAGTTCCCCGGCGGCAAAATCCTTCCGGGCGAGACGCCGGAGCAGGCGGCCGTGCGGGAGTGCCGTGAAGAAACCGGGCTGGAAATCCGCCTGACCGGCGCCTATGCGCCGTGGGAGTACGCTTATCCCCATGGGACGATGCGGTTTCACGCTTTCGCGGCCGAGCCGGCCCAAACGGATGTGCCTCCGCGCCCGCCGTTTTGCTGGGTGCCTTGCGGGAACCTGAGCCGGTACGCATTTCCGCCCGCCAACGCCGGGCTGGTGGGCCAGATCATGCGGCAAGAGTGCTTTCCCTTCGTGCCGCCAAAGGCCCCGGAGAGGGCACCCCCGTGCCCCGGCCGGTAGAGATGGGTGCGCATTGACCCGTTGCTGCCAGAATGCGATCATCGGCTACGAAAAATGCCGGACGCTTTGCCCGGAGGATTATCACAATGCATGCCAACGAGCGACTCACACGTAGGCCGCACTGGTTGAACTGCGTGCTCGTGATGCTGGTGGCTGTGGGTATGGGCGGAGTTGCCGCGGCAGCCGAGCCGGCCAAGAAGCCAGCGGCCCCGGCCGGGGCCCAAGCGGCCCGCCCGCACCAGCCGCCCCAGGCGGCGCCGCGGTACTTCGTCATCAAAGTGGTGGACGACCGCACCGGCCGCGGCATCCCCCTGGTCGAACTCCGCACCGTGCACCAACTCCGTTTCATCACCGATAGCAACGGGGTGGTGGCCTTCGACGAGCCGGGCCTCATGAACCGGCGGGTGTTCTTCTTCGTCGAGAGCCACGGTTACCAGTCGCCCAAGGACGTCTTCGGCATGGCGGGAGTGAGCCTCGAGGTGAAACCGGGTGGCCGGGCCGAGATCAAACTGCGCCGAATCAATCTGGCCGAGCGGCTTTATCGCATCACCGGTGCCGGCATCTACCGCGATAGCGTGCTGGTGGGCGAGCCGGTCCCCATAAAACAGCCGCTCTTGAACGCCCAGGTCCTCGGCCAGGACAGCGTGATGGCCATGCCTTACCGGGGGCGCATCTATTGGTTCTGGGGCGATACGAACCGGCCGGCGCACCCCCTGGGGCTGTTCCACACCTCGGGCGCCACGTCGCGGTTGCCCGGCCAGGGCGGCCTCAGCCCCGCGGTGGGCGTGGACCTGGAATACTTTGTCGATGCCCAGGGCTTCAGCCGGGCCATGTGCCCCAGCGAAGGTCCCGGCCCTGTGTGGATCGATGGCCTGGCCGTGGTCGGCGACGCCCAGGGCAACCCGCGCATGGTCACCCACTATAGCCGCATGAAAAACCTGGGCGAGATGTTGGAGCACGGCCTGGCCGTGTACGACGACCAGGCCGAGGTGTTCCGCAAACACCGTCGTTTCGATCTCCAACAGAGGTGGCAATGCCCGCGGGGGCATTCGCTCGTGCTTGAGGATTCGGCCGGCCGGTGGCTATTGTTTGCCACGCCGTTTCCCACGGTGCGGGTGCGTGCTGGGCTGGAACAGGTGGCCGATCCCGTGGCCTACGAGGCGTTCACGTGCCTGGCGCCCCATGCCCGCTTCGAGCAGGCCAAGACCCGCCTGCACCGCGATGCCGCCGGCAAAGTGCAGTATCGCTGGACCGCGGAGGCCCCGCCGCTTTCCCCGGCCGAAGAACACGCCCTGGTGCGGGCCGGCCTGCTGGCCGAAGACGATGCCCGCTTTTTGCCCAAAGACGTGGCGACCGGCAAGCCCGTGGTGCTGCATTCCGGCTCGGTGGCGTGGAACGCCTATCGGCAGAAGTGGATACTGATCGCCGTGCAGGCCGGGGGCGACACCTCACTGCTGGGCGAGGTGTGGTTCTCCGAGGCTGACCACCCCACCGGCCCTTGGCGCTGGGCGCAAAAAGTCGTCACGCATAACAAGTACAGCTTCTACAATCCGGCGCATCACCCGTTTTTCGACGAAAATGGCGGCCGGATCATCTACTTCGAAGGCACGTACACGCACACCTTTTCGGGCAACCCGCAGGCCACGCCGCGGTACGACTACAACCAGATCATGTACCGGCTGGATTTGGGCGACCCCCGCCTGCCCAAGCCGCTGGGGCCGTGCGTGCAAAGCACGCACCCTACGGGGTCGGTTCCTGGATGGTGAACTCGATCGAGGCCTGTCCTACCTTCTTGCTCTTCTGGTCCACCACGGTAAGTTGCAGCGTATGCCGGCCGGCGTATATCCGCTTGGGCATCCGAAGGTGATACACCACGAAAAAGTCGCGGCGGGGATTGCGGCAGAACTCCTCGGTGGTGCCCAGTTGTTTCTCGGCCACCTGCTGGTTGCGGCTGTCGAAAATGCGGTAACTGGCTTCCAGCACCGTGTGGTAGCCCTTGGGCGTTTCCTCGCTGGCGAAGTTTTCGATCTCGACGTACAGCAGCACCTCCTGTTCGGGCGCGAACTCGTAGCGGGCAAAGGGCTTGTAGTCGCCATAGCTTTGCACTTGGGTGATGAACGCCAGATTGCGGAGGACAAGCGGCGCCACCCAGCCCAGGGGAACCAGCGCGCTGGCAAGCTGCTGGCGGGCTTCGCCGGCTCGCCGCACGGGGTCCTCCTGGCGCTGGGAATCGAGCCACACGGCCAGGCCGTACAGCTCCTGCCGCCAAAAGTCTTGCACCGCTTGCGGCACCGCGGGGAGGGGGCGGAGGGCCTCTTCGCGCTGGCCGGCCACCAGCGCCAACAGCCGCAACCGGGCGTGTTTGTCGGCCACCTCGGGCGAGGCCGGCGCATCGCGGATCTCGGCCTCCAGGGCGGCCAAGGCGGCGGCCACGTGCTGCTGCCAGGGGGCTGGCCCCTCGGTATAACCGGCCGGCTCGACCTGCGAACCCGTCCCTTTGGCGGAGCCGGCCGAGGCAGTACCCTGGGCCGTTCCGCCTGCCGTGGCAGGCCCGCGCTGCCCGGCGGCTTGCGAGTCGGCGGGCGGCGGCCCTCCTTCCAACGACTGCGCTTGCGGCGAGACGTCGGACCCTGGCGGGTCGGCGGCCGGACGCTGCGAGGAATCGGCCAGGCGGCCAGCCGCTGGCTCTTGCTTGTTCGGGTCGCTGGCGGTTTTCTGGGGCTGGACTGCCGGCCCCGCGGCAGGTGCCGAGTGGGCCTCTGCGATGGAAACGGCCGAGGCCGGCTGGGCCCCCGCCGGCGTCTGGCGCAGCCGCTCTTCCCGCTGCCGGCGATACGCCAGTGCAGCGCGGAACGATTGCACGACCGCCGGCCAAAGTGCGGGGTCGGTCTGGCGCAGATCGGCCTCTAAGCGCTGCCGGACCGCCGGTTCGAGCTGCTCGACCTGCGCGATCTGGTCAAGAAGTTCCTCGACCGTGGGTATGGCAGGCGGTTGGCCCGGCCCTTGGCCCGACGCACTCTCAGCCCCAGGCCCGCCCGGCTGCGAAGTGGATGGTGCATTCTGGGAGGACTGGGCTGCCGGGCCAGCTTGCGAAGAGGAGGCGTTCTGGGGAATCGGGCGATCAGCCTGCGGCCCGCTCGACCAGGGCGAGCTGCGACACCCCGCGGCCACCAGCACGGCCAGACCCGTCAAGAGGCCCACCAACGACGGCCCCGGCCAGATCATTCTCATGCAAGCGCCCATGCCACCAGCCTATTGAAGCGGCGGATGGTACTTGAAGCTCGCCGAGAATGCAAGGTCGGCACAATCGGCCTAAACTGCCCATTTTCCGGGCTTGCCCTGGGGCTTCGCCCAACGGCTCTCCAGACGCCCGGCGCAACCCGACTCACTTCAGCGGCGGTGCAGGGCGCTTGGCGGTGCGCGGGGCATCGGGATCCAAAGCCGGGATGTCGCTGGAGCTGGCGACTTGGTTGGCCCGCTGGGCGGCCAATTGCGACAACTCGGCCAGGCGCTGCCGAACCTCGGGGGGCACGCGGGTCAACTTGGCCGCCAGGCGGATCATGACCGCCTGGTTCACTTCGGCAGTGCGGCACAGGCACGCCAGAAAGCCCACGCTCTGTTGGAAGTTGGTATCGGCGATCTTGCCCACCACCGGCTGGAAGGTCTTGGTAAGGAACTCGGCCCCGCCAGGCTCGATGTTCATGAAAGCATCCAACTCGCTGGTGATCAGGCATCGGCCGTCGGCCTCACGCACGTATTGGCTCCGCAACAGCATGATGCCCCGGCCGCGGATGCGATGCCCGAACATCGGCCCGTTGTAGGTGCCATCAACGTATGCCAGTTGGAGATCCCGGCTGCGGTACAAGAACTCCAACGTGCCCACGGTGCCGATGTCGTCGGTAACCTGGTAGGCATTGGGGCCCTGCCGGCGCATGGTCAAGTGGCTTACGCCCAGCACCTCCCAGATATTGACGACCACGTCGGGATTGTGGACCAGGAACAAATACAGGTCGGGATCGCACTGAATGATGCGGACGGGCAGGCGGCGGAAGACGCTGGTATTGCCCAGCACCCACTGGACCTTTTGCTGCGCCTCGGCGGTCAGCCGGGTCCAGGGGATGGCCCGGATGGCGTCGTCGCGTGCCGCCCGGCCGCTACTGGCCCGGGAGGTGTCTCCGGCCAGCGGATTGCCCTCCTCCGGGCAGGCCCGCCCCGCCAGTCCCAAGACCGCCACGCCGGCCAGCATCACCCGCAGCCACCGCGGCCGATCGTAACCATCGCGACTGGCGATGCTTCGGACCACACGACCCTCCTTTGGCCCATCCGGTGTTCTAATCAACCCGAGATCCACCCTTGCGCCGCGCTACCGGCGGGGTAAACCCGCTGGCTCGACATTTGCCATTTGCCTTTCGACATTCCTCATTGCGGAACCCCGCGTGCGTGCACAGCACGCGGCCTCCGGGGAGCGCCGGCTACGAATGCTCCTCATTATTCGGCCGCGATGCCGAGGCCGGGCCAGTCAATTTGCCGCGGTAATCGGCCTTGGATTCAAGGCGGGCATCGTGGACAATACCCTCTGCCCGCAGCAAGAGAGGAAAACCGCACAACCCAGGGACACTGCACGGAGGTCGCCGATGGGTCTAAGCGAGTATCTGAGGGTGTATCTGCTAGCACTTGCCCCCCGCGTGGGTGCTGGCCTGGCCGTCTTCGTGGCCTTCTGGGTCGGCGGGGCGGTGCTCGACCGCCTCATCCGCCGGGTGGCCCATGCCCGGCGGGTCGATCCCGATATCGGCGGGCTGTTGGCCCGCTCGGCCCGCATCGGAATGCTCTTGTTCGGAGCCATCAGCGGCCTGGGCACGCTGGGCATCAACGTGACCGCCATGGTGGCCGGCCTGGGGCTGACGGGCATCGCCTTGGGCCTGGCCCTGAAGGAAATCGTCTCTAACGCCTTGGCCGGCGTCTTGTTGCTCATCTATAGGCCCTTCAAACGCCACGACCTCATTACGGTGCTGAACTTCGAGGGCCGGGTGGCGGAGGTGAATCTCCGCTACACCCTCTTGGAGGGTGCTGGGCAGCGGGTGTTCGTGCCCAACACGCTGCTGTTGACCAGCACCGTGTGCGTCAAGACCGAGGGATGAGCCGGCCTACACCGGCCCGGACGCCCCAGGGCACGTATTCGATCCACGATGGCCGTTGGGAAGGGCAAACCGGCGGGATGAACCCGGCGGCCCGTTGGTGGAGCCAGCCTATTTCAGAAAAGGAGGTCTTGGCGGCTGGAAGGCTGTATTCGCAGGGGGCAAAAGCGCCCGCACGCCAGGCCAAACCCAAAGTAGGCCCGTTTACGGGCCTTGCCGCCCGTGTGCGTGGGGAAATCGCTTGTGTACCACTCCCAAAACCCAAAGCAGGCCCGTTTACGGGCCTTGCCGCCGACAGGCGGCCCATAGGCCCGGCCTTCAGGCCGGGTTCCGCCGCGCAGTGCTACGGTTTCTTCTTTCCCCCTGTCAGCCCCCTTCAGGGGGCTTCCTCAGCCCAGTCGAACACCCATGCCGCTGCGGCGCGGGCACGGACGCCCAAACGCT
>JBBIQF010000157.1:9066-13136 GCA_037442445.1 Planctomycetaceae bacterium | reverse complement strand
CGACTCCGGCCCGTACTCGCCGGTGGCATACCGCCGCACGTGGGCGTTGAGCTGGCGATAGCTGGCGCGGATCTTGGCCGGGTCGTCCTCGAACAACTTCAGCTTCAAGAGCTGATAGTAGTTCAGCGGCCGGGCCGTCTCGGTAATCCCCAGCCAGTCGCGGTAGACATCGATGGGTTTCTTGGCCATGGCAGGAAGTCCGCGGCAAGGCGGAATACCGCCTGCGGCCTATAGCCGGGCACCGTGCCGCACGCCTCGAGCCGCTGCGGCAGGTGGCGGCCGCGCCGTATTCGGGCGGTCATTCGACCTTGTACTCGTTGGCCAGCCGGGTGAAGGCCTCGATCTGCTCCTCCTTGAGGCCACCGCGGCGGTCGATTTCGGTGGTGGCTTCCTTGTTGGTGGTCAGGTCGTGGGCCCGCACGCGGATGCGGCCCGACAGGTCGAAGGAGTACGTTACCTCGACCTTGGAGCCCTGGGGCAGGTCCGGCGGCAGATCGCTGATGATGCATTCGCCCACGATGGCGCAGGCGGCCGGGTCCGGCGCATCGCCCTGCACCACCTTGACCGCCACGCGCTGCTGCCCGGGCCTTTGCGTGGCGAACACCTGCCGCGCCTCGACCGGCAAGCGCTGGTTCTTGGGGATCATCACATGGTTGACCGGCGTGCCGGTCTGGCGGTCCTTGACGATGATGCCTAAGGCGTGCGAGTTGACGTTCTCCTGGCGAATGTTGCTGAGCATCTTGCGGACCTTGTCGGCCAGTTCGGACCCGCCGTGGCGGTGCTGGACCTCGAGGATGGCGGCATGGATGGCCGCCCCCTTGGCCACCGACGTGTAGGGGTCCAGCTCGGTGTAGGGCTCCCGGCCGGTAACGTTCTTGATCATCCGCCGCACCTGGGGCATCAGCGTCGAGCCCCCCACCAGCACGATCGCATCCAGATCGTTGAACGTCAGCTTGGCCTGCTCCATGACGATTTCCAGGGTCGTGGCCGTCCGCTCCAGCAGGTCTGCGGTCAGCGACTCGAACAGCTCCCGCGTAATGGGCACGGTCATCGCCTTGCCGTTGTAGCGGCAATGGACCCGGGTCTCGGTCTTGGTCGAGAGCTCCATCTTGGCCAGATCGCAGTCGTTGTGGAGGATCTGGATCGCCTGGGGGGATTCGCGCGGGTCGTCGCCGTAACGGTCCTTGAACTGGTCGCAGACGTACTCCACCAGGCGATGGTCCCAGTCCACGCCGCCCAGCTCGACATCGCCATCGGTGGCCAGCACCTGGAAGTGCGTGGGGGTGTACTGGACCACCGTCACGTCGAACGTGCCGCCGCCCAGGTCATAGATCAACGCGCGGTGCGGCCGGTCGGTCTTCTTGCCCATGCCCAACTCGCCGCGATGCCAGGCGTAGGTCAAGGTGGCGGCCGTGGGTTCGTTGATGATGTCGATGACGTTGAAGCCCGCGATCCGGCCGGCATCCTCCGTGGCCTTGCGCCGCTGGTCGTTGAAGTAGTAGGGGACCGTGATCACCGCGTTGCCGATCGGGCCGATCCGCTTCTCCGCATCCTGCCGCAGCTTCTTGAGGATCAAGGCCGAGAGGAACTCCGGCGAGATGGGGTGGCCATCGAACACCCGATGGTAGTCGGCCACGCCCATGTAGCGCTTGATCCATTGGACCACACGTTCGGGGTCCTCCAGGGCGGCGCGGGCACGGTTGGGGCCCACGATCACGTGCCCCCGCTCCGTCAGCAGGATCATGCTGGCGGTCTCGACCTCGTCGTCCTCGTTGGGCAAGGGGACGGGCTCGCCATTCTGATTCAATTGGGCGATGGTGGAATAGGTGGTGCCCAAGTCGATACCCACGGTGTGGCCTGGTTCGAAGTGCATGGCTACCGCTTCCCCGGAAGATCAAGCCGTTACTAGCCGTTACTCTTCAATCACCTTCTTGACGAGCTGGACGAAATGGGGCGCCTTTTTCGATTCGCTGAGTTCCTTGGCCTTTTTGTCGGCCTCGGCCCGCTGGCTGTACTCGAACTGCGCCACCTGCTGGCCTGCCTGGCTGAAAACGCCCCAGAAGGCCTTCAGGCGGACCTCGCGTGCCGCCTTGGCGCGGCTCTTGCGCCGCGCCGGCTTGGGCGCGGCCTTGCTCTCCGCCTCGGCCTCCGCTTCCGGCTCCGCCGTCTCCTCCTCGGAGTCCGCCCTTTCCAGGTCCTCGTCGTCCACCCGAAGCTCCTTGCGATTCAATATCCTGCGTGCCATCGTGCTACCTCGGAAGAGCAAAATCAAGAGGGCCGGCCAACGCCGCCCGCGGCCCGGCGCCTGGCCGTCGGCCAAGGCCGCCCCGGCTATTCCAACATGATACCCCAGCGGCCACGCCCCCGCCAGTAGCCAAACGATAGGGAAATAAGGCATTCGGACAGAACCGCCCCCGCGGTCCGGGCCACAGGCCTACCGGGCCACGACGGAGCGTGGCCCTCCATGACGGGCGCCGGGCTTTCGCCTAATCTTGCCCCTTCACCGCCGCAAGACCAAGTGCCGCCTACCGCCGAATGGTCACCCGCGACCCGCACGAGAGGATGTCGTACAGGTCCTCGATATCCCGCTGGCCCAGGCAGATGTTGCCCGCGGGCACCACCCGGCGGAGGTTTTGTGGGTCATTGGTCCCGTGGATGCCCACCGGGCCGTCCAGGCCGATCCACAGGTGACCCAACGGATTCCGCGGGTCGCCGGGCGCAAACTCCCCTTCCGGCCCCCGGTAGGCTTTGCCCGGCAGCTTCTCCCGAACCGTGTAGGTCCCCTCCAGGCGGGGTTGATCCCGGCCGATGCCGATAGGAAACCGCCCGGCATACCGGCCTCCCACGTAAAGCACCAGCTCGAATTGCTTAAGGCGAACCACCGCCTCGAAAGGCCCCCGCACCACCTTCAGCTCCCGCCCGGGCTCCAGGCTGCTCGACGGCCGAATGCCGTTGATCTTGGCCAATAGCTGCCACGGAACCTCGTAGGCCGCCGCAATCTGCTCCAAGGTATCTCCCCTTTTGACCACGTAAGGCGGCTCAAGCAAATGCTGGCGCGAGTAGATCACCGTTCCGGCAAGCTGGTCCAACAGCTCGGTCAACTGGCGGCTTTCTTCCGGAGTGAGGTCAGCGCTGCCATACAGCGGGCTGAGTTCCAGGAGCACCTCGGCCAACTGGCCTTGGTCGAGGCGGCGCCGGACCGAGTCCATCATTGCCCGAAACTCTGGCCGGATGCCACCCGAGGCGGGCTCCACCCCGGTGGCGGGGATTGCCGATCCGAGCTGCCCTTGCCCCGCAGAGGCCGGAGTCACCCTCGGGTCGAGGGAAGCCACCGTATTAGGGGGTGAAGGGTTGGCACCCTGTGGATTCGGCTTGGCGAAGGGGTCCGCCGGGCCGGGAGTGCCCCCTTTATCGGAGGGGGCCATCGTTCGGCTGGCGCTTGTGGGCGAGGTGGGATTGCCTTCGGCGTCCTTGCGGCCCGTGGGTGGCCAACTGGCCACGGGCGACTCTTTCGGGGCCGCGCCCGCCGGCTCTGCTGTACCTGCCGCTTTGCCGGGCAGCGAAAGGTTGACCGAGGGCCACGGGGTGTTCGAGCCTTCAGAACTCGGCCCGCCGGGGTGGGTGGTGAGCGTCGTGTACACACCGTACATCACCCCCAAAAGCACGGTGACGACCACGGCGGTCTTCAACGAGTTCATCGGCATCCTCCATGACGAAACCCATCCCGACAAGCCGCCTCATCATAAGAAACCTCGCCCACCGAGGCTATGCCAATTGGCGGGTTTTTCGCGCCTTCGCGGGGGCAGGATCCGAGAATCTGCCCCACGGTCCCACGGTCCGGTGGCCGGCCACCCGGGCGTCTCAGGTAGCGGCCGCTCCGACCACCAAACAACCCCGGGAGGCCGCACACGCTACCCCCAAGGCTGAAAATGCACGGCATTTCTGGAGGATTTGGGCCATTCCTGCGAGATGCCCGCCAGGGCGATTGGCTTTCCTGCAGCCAATGCCGTAACCATTTAGCGGCAATTGGTTTGCGCAAACAAAGACCCCCGCAAGCGTAGCCTGGGGGG
>JBBIQF010000157.1:0-9028 GCA_037442445.1 Planctomycetaceae bacterium | reverse complement strand
AACCCGCTCGGCCCGCGGCCCCTTGGGGCCCCGGCCCTCCTCGTACTGCACACGCTGGCCCTGACGCAGGTCCTCGATCTCCGCCCCTTCCAGGGCCGAGTGATGGAAGAACAGGTCCCCCCGTTCTCCCTGGATGAATCCAAAACCTTTGTCAGTCACCAGCTTCTTGATGGTACCTTGCGGCATCTCCATCACTCCTCGAAAAACGAACGTACTTTGACCGGCCCAATCGCTCGCGGCCCCACGATACGAGAGCAACCGGCCGGCCCCGCCACCAACAGAGGAAACTCAACCGCAATCGGACAGAGATACCGCAGGGGCTCGTCGTCAGACCACAGTGGGAACAGAACACATCCACTCGAAAGAGTGCGGGGCGATTCGCTCCCCTCCATTGGTTTAACTTAATATACGTCTATTTTCGGGGCATACAAGAGCGATTCTGCCCGTTTCTTTGGGAAATCCCCCGAAAGCAGGGGAAAACATCCCGCAGCATTCGCCCCCGGGCGTGCTTTCAGCGGCGGCCCCCGCTCTTGGCGATCTGCCCCATGGACACCGTGCGGCGGCGTTCGAGCACAGGCGCCTTTCGGCCGCGGTGCCGGCCACCCCCCAGTGCGATGGCCTTTTTCCCTCGACGGCCACCTTGGCCCCTACCCCTCGGGGCCGCGTTCGCTCATTTCACCTCGAGCATCCGTTCCAAGGCCACCAGCGCGTCGGCAGCGGTGGCATCGTCCACCCGGATGACATTCACCGGTGTACTGGCCGCCAGGTTCTCGACCGCCCAGCACAGGTGCGGCAGGTCGATGCGGAACATCGTCGAACACATACACACCAGCGGCGAGAGGAAGTAGATTTCCTGCTCCGGGTGTTCGCGCTTCAGGCGATTGACCAGATGCAACTCGGTGCCGATGGCCCAGCGGGTGCCCGGCGGGGCTTCTTCGACCAGGCGGATGATCCGCCCGGTGGAGCCGATGGCGTCGGCCTTGGCCACCACCTCGCGCATGCATTCCGGGTGTACCAGGATCTTGATGTCCGGGAACCGGGCGCGGAACTGATCGACATGTTCCGGCCGGAACATCTGGTGCACGCTGCAATGGCCTTTCCAGAGAATGACCCGGCTGCGGCGGATGGCCTCGGGCGTGTTGCCGCCGAGTTCATCGGCGTGGGGGTCCCACACGGGCATCTCTTCCAGCGGAATGCCCATGGCAAGCGCCGTGTTGCGCCCCAAGTGCTGATCGGGGAAGAACAGGACCCGGCTGCGCCGGGCAAAGGCCCACCGCAGCACGGCCGCCGCATTGGCCGAGGTGCACACAATCCCCCCGTGCCGGCCACAGAACGCCTTCAAACTGGCCGCCGAGTTGACGTATGTGACCGGCATCAGATCGTCCAGGTCGATCACTTCGCCCAACTGGGCCCAGCAATCTTCGACCTGGTCGATTTCGGCCATGTCGGCCATGGAGCAACCCGCGGCCAGGTCGGGGAGGATGACCGGGATGCGCTCTCCCCCGCGCTCGGCGAGCCGCTCGGGGCGATTGGCCAAAATGTCGGCCGTTTCGGCCATGAAATGCACCCCGCAGAACACGATCGCCCGGCACTGCCGATTCCCCGCCGCCAACTCGCTCAACCGGTAGCTATCGCCCCGCAGGTCCGCCAGCGCCACCACCTCGTCCTGCTGATAGTGGTGGCCCAGGATCAACAGCCGCGGACCCATCTGCTTGCGCACCGCCTGGATGCGGGCGGTGAGCGTGGCACTGTCTAGCGCCTGATACGCCTTCAACGGATAGGTGGCCTGGGTCGTCTGGCCTGTGGTCCCAGACACGCCTTCGGCAACAGAAACCGTATCGAATCGGAAGTCCATAGCAGGTGCCATCGGTCTTTGCACACGCCCCGCTATCCGGGCGCCGCGGCCTACGGAAGTATATGCGACGGTACCGCGCAAGGCACCCCCGTGCGGTCCGGCAGGTACCGCGCTTGCACGACGGGCCGGCAGGTGCATCCTGCGGTTGGCATCCACACTCCGGGGGCATAAAGGCCCCGGCTTGCTCTTGGCACGCAATTCTCCACCCGATACTACCACTTGAGGGTATCGCACCACGCCCGTGGTTGTTCTTTCGGATTTCCTATACTGTTTTCTCGGCTTCACCGGGTATACATAATGGAAAGGGGGCTTGCACGCGGCGGCGGGATCGCGCTGGGCAGACGGGCAAGCGCGTCCGGCGGGTCCGGCTCGTGGTATGCCGTCGGGCAGCACCGTGTCGGGGCGGTAGAGGAGGCAAATATGCGTTTGGGCGATCTCGAGATTCGCGGGCTTTCGCGGCGGCGGTTTCTGGAACGGCTGGGCGTGATGTGTGCGGCGGGCTCCGCGGCCGGGATGGCGGCCCCGGGTGTCCCGTGGGTTTTGGCTGCCGAGGACTCCGGCCCCATCGACTGCGGGCCTCCGCCGCCTGCCAAACCCCAGCATCAGACCGGGGGCGAGGCCTTCGCCCCGCTGCCCCTGCCGGTTACGCCGCTGCGGCGTTCGGAGAAGAAACGCCCCCCCACCCCGCCGGCCTTGATCGGCAAGATGGCCATGGGCCCGGCCCGCTGGATGACCAAGGACGGCAAGCGGATCATGTACCGCGACTGGATGACCGACCCGGCCGACCTGGCTACCCTGCTGTCCTGGACCAACGAGAAGCTGGGCATCAACTACCGGGCCATGGAGGCCGATTTCGAGCACTTCTCGTTCGACCCGCGGGAGCTGCCGGCCTTGCTTTTTGCCGGGCACAACAAGTTCGAGCTGTCCGACGCCGTGCGGCAGAAGCTGGCCCGCTATGTGCTGGACGGCGGCATGATCATCGGCGATGCCTGCTGCGGCTGGAAGGACTTTGCCGAGTCGTTCCGCCGCGAGATGGAGCTGATCTTCCCCGGCCGGCCCCTGCGCCGCATGCTCCGCGAAGAGCCGCTGTTCTCGTCCTACTATAAACTCGGCGCCCTGACCTACAAGCGGGGCGATGGCTCCACGTATGTGGACGAACCGGTGCTGGAGGCCATCGATTTCGGCTGCCGGTCGGGCGTGATCTTTTCGCCGGCCGACTTGACGTGCGGCTGGGATGGCCACGAGCACCCCCGCGGCACGCGCGTGGTGATCGACCAGGCCCGCCAGCTCGGCGCCAACCTGGTAACCTACCTGCTGGGCACGTTCCAGCTCGCCCGCTTCCTCAGCTCGACCAAGGTGTACTACGAGGCCGAAGCCCCCAGCCGCGACGACTTCGTCTTCGCCCAGTTGATCCACGAAGTCGACTGGGACCCCGACCCCTCGGCGGTCCACAACCTCTTGAAGTTCGCCCGCGATAACTCCACCCTGGAAGTCAAGTTCAAGCGGCAGAACGTGCAGTTGAAGGACCCCAAGGCGGTCACCTACCCGCTGTTGTACATGACCGGCCACCGCGAGTTCGCCTGGAGCGCCGAAGAAGTCGGGGTGCTCCAGAAGTATCTCCAGGCGGGGGGCATGCTCCTGGCCGATGCCTGCTGCGGGCGCATGGCCTTCGACCTGGCCTTCCGGCGGGAGATCGCCAAGGTCTTTCCCAACAGACGGCTGGAAAAGATACCCCGCGATCACCCCGTGTACCACTGCCATTTCGACATCACAACGGTCGAGTACACGCCCCGGGTGCGCGAAGACTTCGGCCCGCTGGATGCCCCGGAACTGGAAGGCATCGTCCTCGATGGCCGCCTGGCCGTGGTGTACAGCAAGTTCGACCTGGGCAACGGCTGGGAACAGTTCCCCCACGCGTACAGCTACGGGCTGAAGGACGAATCGGCCCTTCAGATCGGGACCAACGTGCTGGTGTACGCCACCACGCATTAGCGCTGCGGCACTAGGCGTTTAGCAACGCCCGTTTACCGGCGTTTGCCGCGGGATGCGACGTGCTCTTCATTGGCGAGCCCCCTGGGGGCGTTTGCCGCAGGCGGCCCGTAGGACCGGCATTTACGCCGGCTTCCGCCACCTTGGCCCGGCGAACGATGGCTTGCCCCGTTCTATCGCCGGCGCCGCATGGCCCGCTGGATCTCCCGCTGCGCCTGCGCCTTTTTCATCGACTCCCGCTTGTCGTGGAGCTGCTTGCCCCGGCAGAGCCCCAAGAGGACTTTGGCCCGGCCCGACTTGAAGTACAGCTTCAAAGGCACCAGGGTCAGCCCCCGCTCGAACGCCCGGCAGGCGAACCGCTTGATCTCCCGCCGGTGCAGCAGCAGTTTGCGCGGCCGGCGCGGCGGATGATTGAAGCGGCTGGCCTGGGGGTACTCGGGGATGTCGCAGCCGAGCAGCCACACCTCGCCGTCTTTGACGCGGGCATAGGCTTCCTCGATCGATACCTTCCCCTCGCGCAGCGTCTTCACCTCGCTGCCCACCAGCACGATCCCGCACTCCAACGTATCGAGGATGTGGTACTCGTGGCGCGCGCGGCGGTTCTCGCTGATGACCCGCTGGTTGTCGTGCTCTTTGTCGGGCCGCTTCTTGGGCGTCATGGGATTGTTGGAACCGGGCCTCGCCAACCCTCTCTCTAACTACCAGCCGGAGGGCTTCGCGGCAAGGACCCCATCCCCGAGCCCGCCCAGCGCCGGCCGAAGGCCGGGCAGGGCCGCCGGCTACGCCGCGGTCAGAAAATCCAGTTCAACCCCACGTAGGGCGTGATGCCGGGCGACAGCACCCGGGTGGGCGGTCCCGGGAATCCCGCCGGGCCCAGCAGCCGCAGGTCCAGGTGCTCCTGGTACTTCTTGTCGAACACGTTGTCGATGCCCGCGAACAGGTTCAGGTTTTCGCGGGCGTTCCAGTACGCCCGGAGGTTCCACACGGTGAAGCCGGGCGTGGGCTCCTCGATGACGGCCGTGCCCTGGCCCCCTTGCACCAGAATGGTGCCCAGGCGATCCTGGTTGTCCACGATGCGGGCTTCGCCCTCGATCTCCCAGCGGCGCTGCGGGCCGGCGTTATGCAGGCGCAACCCCAGCCGCGTCTCCAAAGGCGGAATCGACGGCAAGGGGGCCCGCAGGTTGCGGTCCCGGCCCTCGACGTACGACATGGTGGCAAAGGGGGTAAGCCAGTCGGTCCAGTCCCATTCCCCCGCCAGCTCGAAGCCGGCCAAGGTCGCATCCGGCGTGTTATAGAATTGCAGCAGCCGCGCATCGGCAAAGGGGGGCACGGCCACCGTCTGGTCGCCGTAGGTGATGTAGTCCAGCACCCAGGCGTAGAAGCCGCTCACCCGGCCGCGCCATGTCTCGCGCTCGGTGCTCAGCGCCAGGTCGATCTGCCAGCTCCGCTCCGGGTTGAGCGCCGGATCGCCGCTCAGGCGGGTCAAACCGCTCTGGGCCACGCTGATGAACATCCGGTCGGCGTAGCGCTCCACCAATGTCGGCGGGCGCTGGGCATGGCCGAACCCCCCATCCAGCGTCCAGTACTCGTTCAAGCGCAGCCGGTTGTTGACATAGAAAGCGTACAGCCAGTTGTTCTGCTCCAAGGCGTTGGGGTCGATGAAGGGGTTGGGTTGCAGGTCGGCGGCCCGGGCCTGCGTCTCGACGTAGTCCAGCCGCGCCCCCAGCCACAACGTCCATTCGTCGCTCAGCGGCGACGACCACTCGGCGAACACGCCCGGATCGGCCGCCCAGGCGTGCGGCATGACCGTGTTGAAGTCCTGGCGCTGCCCCACGCCGCTGCCGTCGATGTAGGTGCGCGCGAGGTGCTCGCGGATGGTCTGGCCCAGGTAGCGGAAATCGGCCCCCAAGCGCAGGTGCGTTTCGTCCAGCTCGCCAAACCGGGCCACCATCCGGGCTCCGGTCGAATAGTTGCTGCCTTGCGTCTCGCCCTCGACGCGGTTGTTGCTGCCGGCCGGCTGGTGGTCCAGCGCCCACTCGACGCGCTGGAGCACCGGGAAATCGACGTTGTGCTTGTTCCGCGTGTCGCCGCGGAAATTGGTGTGGTTGTACCAGCTATCGATCCGCAGCTCATGCCACGGCCCGGCCGGGTCCCGGTCCACCACGCTCACGTCGAAGGCGTAGGTGCCCAGATGCCCGATGTCGAAGAACTGCCCCGGGTACTCGGTATCGGTCTGGTCCAGGCGCTTGAACGAGAAATCGACGCGCTGGTAAGGGGTCAGATCGTAGCTCAGCTCGCCCCAGAAATCGCGGTTATGGTAGCTCGAGGGGATCTGGGGGCCGTCGCCCGGGTCGTAGTCGCTCCCCTTGCGCTCCCCATAGCTGAAGCGGTAGCCCCAGCGGGGGCCGCCTCCATAGACCGTCTCGCGGCCGTAGAACTGGCCCCCGTTGGTCCGCACCGAGCCCGAGGTGCGGAAGTGGTTCTCGAACGATTCATACCGGGGCGTGGGGGCGCGGACCACATCGATGAACGCGAAGCCCGGCCCGTACCGCAGCCCATAGGGACCCGGGATCACCACCACCTCGTCGATCATGGCCGGGTCGATCTTGCTCAGCATGGTGTCCAGGTCCAGGCGCACGGGGAACCAGTAGGCCCCATCGGCCTGGGTGTACACCTGGCCCCACTTGTAGCCGCGGATGTGGGGATCGAACGACACCTGGCTGCGGCGCTGGACATCGACGTTCTGCATGCCCGCCGACTGCGAAAGCGCCTCGCCCGTGTCGGCCGGCGGCGCCACCTGGAGTTCCTGCCCGCTGGTCCGCCCGGCGGCCGAGGACAGCACGATCCGCTGCGCCACCTCGATGGGCAAGGGGCCGATCTCGCCGAACCCGCCCGTGGCCGGCCCCGGAGGCTGCGGCAAGAACGGCTGAAGCTCCGAGGGGGCCGTCAACGGCTGCACGGCCGGCGGCTGGAACATCCCCGCCACCAGCCGGATCCGCTCCTCGGGAGGCAAAAGCGGCTGGTCGTCGCTTTCGCCCGCGGCCTCGGCAAACCCGGCATCGTCCGTGTCGCCGGCCCAGGCGATGCCTTCCTGGGGCCCCGCTTGCGCCCCGGCCATCGGTAACCCAATGCCCCCCAACAGCACCGCCAACACCCCGATGTGCCAACAAACCGGCTTCATGGGTCGGACCCCCCCGGGACCTGAGGTCGTATCGAGAGATTCGGCAAATTCGGACTGACTGATGTTTTCCTCTTCGACGGGAAAACTCGACCACCTTTAGGACGAGCGGTGCCGAACACGCGGCCGGGGATGCTCGCTGGTGGCATTTTGGCGAATCTAGGCGGCCCTTTCCGGCGCCGCCTGGCAGGCTTTTCCGAACGCGCAAGATGCGTGGACCGCATGGCCCGCCCCGGCGACCTTCCCTGCCCTCCTGTCGCGCCCGGCGTTTGGCGCCGGCAAGGTGTTGACACCGGCCCGCCGAGCGTGCAAACTGCATCGGTTTCCTGCAAAAGGCACAACCCTAGACCATTCCTGCGTTTCCCGAAGGAGGCATCCATGCGCCACAAACAAGGTGCAACCCGGCGAGAGTTCCTGGGACACACCGGCCGAGTAGCCGCCGCAGCGGCCCTGGCCGCCACCACCCCCTGGGTCCATGCCGCCGGCAGCGACGAGATTCGCGTGGCCCTGGTGGGCTGCGGCGGGCGCGGCACCGGGGCCGCCGCCAATGCCCTGTCGGTCAAGCAGGCCCGGCTGCGCCTGGTGGCCATGGCCGATGTCTTCGCCAACCGCCTCCAATCCAGCCTCGAAAACCTCAAAGGCCAGTTCGCCAGCCAGACCGACGTCCCGCCCGATCGCCAATTCATCGGCTTCGACGCCTACCGCAAGGCCATGGACTGCCTCCGCCCAGGCGATATCGCCATCTTCGCCACCCCGCCGGCCTTCCGCTGGGTGCACTACACCTACGCCATCGAAAAGGGCCTGCACGTGTTCATGGAAAAGCCGGTCACCGTCGACGGCCCGACCACCAAACGCATGTTCCAGCTTGCCGAGGCCGCCGAGAAAAAGAACCTCAAGGCCGGCGTGGGCCTCATGTCGCGCCACAGCCGGGCCCTGGAGGAGCTGGCCAACCGGCTCCGCGACGGGCAGCTCGGCGAAGTCGTCATGATCCGGGGCTACCGCATGCACGGGCCAGTGGGCTACTTCTCCTCGCTGCCCAAACCCCCAAACATGAACGAACTGTTGTACCAGGTGCAGCGGTTCCACAGCTTCCTCTGGGCCAGCGGGGGGGCGTTCAGCGACTTCTACATCCACATCATCGACCACTGCGGATGGATGAAAGGGGCCTGGCCCGTGCGGGCCCAAGGCCTGGGCGGCCGCCACTTCCGCCGCAGCCCCGACGGGGCCGAATACGTCGACCAGAACTTCGACGTCTATTCGGTCGAGTACCAGTTCGCCGATGGCACCACCTTCATCATGGACGGCCGGTGCATGGTCGGCTGCACCGAACGCTACATGAGCTACGCCCAGGGCACCAAGGGCCTGGCCATCATCTCGGCCCACGGCGACTGCGGCTTGCCCTCGCGGATCTACAAAGGCCGGGCGCCCGAACGGGCGAACCTCCTTTGGGAGTCCAAGGTCCAGCCCGGCCAGGAGAACCCCTACCAGAACGAATGGGATGACCTGGTCAAGGCCATCCTGGAAGACAAGCCCTACAACGAGGTCCGCCGTGGGGCCGAAGCCAGCCTGGTGACCTCCATGGGCCGCATGGCCGCCCACACCGGCCAGGTCATCACCTACGAACAAATCCTCAATTGCCCGCACGAGTTCGCCCCGGGCCTGGACAAGCTGACCAGCGATTCACCCGCCCCGCTGGCCCGCACGCCCGACGGCAAATACCCCATCCCGCAACCCGGCATCGTCAAAGACCGCGAGTATTGATCGCCGGCCGCCGCACAAGGCATCCGTAGGGTGCGTGCTTGCACGCACGCGCCCCGGCGGAATGACGAATGCCGAATGGCGAAAGTCAAATGACGAATGTCGAAGCGGCAGGGTGCGTGCTTGCACGCACGCGGTGCCCGGATGACGAATGTCCAATGACCAACTACCAATGACCAACCTCGGCGACGAACGAACCGCGGCGTTCACCGCGGTGCTGCACGCCGAGGGAGCACCGGCAGCTTACG
>JBBIQF010000156.1:1382-13256 GCA_037442445.1 Planctomycetaceae bacterium | reverse complement strand
GATGCCCAGGGCAAGGCCGCTGCGGCCGGCTCCGCGCAGCCGGCCCGCAGACGCGGCAAATCGCGGTCCAAGGCCGGGGGTGGCCAGCGGGCCGGCCGCCAGAGTTCCTGCCCGGCCCCGTGGGAAGACGAGATGCCGCCAACCACCGATGCAATGGATTCATCGGGCGATGCGCCGCTAGCAAAACCCCAAGCGCCGGCCCCACAAAGCGAAGGACCGCCGTCGGCACAACGCGAGGGCCGCAACCACCTGGCCGACCTTCAAAGCGAACTTCCTGAGGCCGAACAGGTGCTGTCGGTCACCGAGTTGACCGCCCGCATCAAGGAGGTCCTGGAACTGCGGTTTCCTTGTGTGTGGGTGGCGGGCGAGATTGGCGACCTCTCGCGCCCGCAGTCGGGGCACTGCTACCTGGTGCTCAAGGATGCCGAGTCGCAGATTGCGGCGGTCATCTGGCGGAGCACGGCCAGCCGGCTCAAGTTCGAACTGCACGACGGGTTGGAGGTGGTCTGCCGGGGGCGGATCGAGGTGTACGGCCCGCGGGGCAAGTATCAACTGGTCATCGACCAGATCGAGCCGCGGGGGATTGGAGCGCTGGAGCTGGCCTTGCGGCAGCTTCGCCAGCGCCTGGAGCGCGAGGGGCTGTTCGACAAACGATGGAAGCGCCCGCTGCCCCGGTTCGTGCGGCAGATCGCGGTGGTGACCAGCCCCAGCGGGGCTGCCCTTTGCGATTTTCTGGAAGTGCTGAGGCGCCGGTGGGCAGGGGCCGACGTGCTGGTGGTGCCCGTTCGGGTCCAGGGCGAAGGGGCCGCCGAAGAGATCGCCGCGGCCCTGGGGTTGGTGAACCGGCTCCGCCGGCCCATCGACTGTATCGCGCTTGTCCGCGGCGGCGGAAGCCTGGAGGACCTTTGGGCATTCAACGAGGAAGTGGTGGTTCGGGCCATCCGGCAGTCGCGGATCCCCGTGGTCTCCGGCATTGGGCACGAGATCGACGTCACCCTGGCCGACCTGGCCGCCGACGTTCGGGCCTTGACCCCCAGCGAGGCGGCCGAGCGGATCGTGCCCTCGGCCGAAGAAATGGCCTCTCGCCTGGCGCAGTTGCGCCAGCGGATGCTGGCGGCCCTCCGCAACCGGCTGGTGGCCTCCCGGCGCCGGGTGGAGATGCTTTCCGGCCGGCCCGTGTTCCGCTGGCCGCTGGCCCGGGTACAGGAATGGTGGCGGCGGGTCGATGAGCTGGAAGGCCGGTCGCACCGCGCGGTCTGCGCCCGGCTGGAACGGGCCCGAGCACGGATCGAAGCCCTGGCCGGCCGCTTGGAGACCTTGAGCCCCCTGGCCGTGCTCGGCCGGGGCTACAGTCTCACCCAGCGCGAGGACGATGGCCGGATCGTCCGCGACCCCGCCGACGTGCAGGCCGGCCAGCGGATCATCACCCGCCTGGCCCGCGGAAAAATCACCAGCCGGGTCGAAGGGGGATAGATTCGCGCCGCCTGCTTCACCTCGCTCCCCAGGCAAGGGCTCACCTGCCAGAATAGCCACGCCAGCGGTTCAAAAAATAAACCGGTTGACGATGTTCTCGAACAGCTCTTGCCGGCCACTGGCATTGGGGCTGATGTCGCCCTTCTGGAGCATGTACTTTTCCAGCGACTCGAAGTCGTGTTTGCCGGCCTCGATCTCGGCACCGATGCCGGTGTCCCACGAGGCGTACCGCTGGCGGACCATGCGCTCCAACTCGCCGTCGGCACGGATGGCTGCCGCGATCTTCAGACCCATGGCGAACGTGTCCATGCCGCCGATGTGCGCGTAGAACAGGTCTACCGGCTCGAAGCTCTCGCGCCGCACCTTGGCATCGAAGTTCACCCCGCCGGTCGTAAAGCGCCCGTATTTCAAGAATGCCAGCATGATCTTGGTGGTCAGATAGACGTTGGTGGGGAACTGGTCGGTGTCCCAGCCCAAGAGCAGGTCGCCGGTGTTGGCATCTACCGATCCCAAGAACCCCTGGTGGCCGGCGTATTCCAGTTCGTGCTCCACGTCGTGGCCGGCCAGCGTGGCGTGGTTCGTTTCGATATTGAGCTTGAAATAGGGGGCCAGGTCGTAGGCCCGGAGGAAGTTGATGCAGTTGGCGGCATCGAAGTCGTACTGGTGCTTGGTGGGCTCTTTGGGCTTGGGCTCGATGTAGAACTGCCCGGTGAAGCCGATTTTCTTGGCGTAATCGACGGCCATGTGGAGGAAGCGGGCCAGGTGGTCCAGCTCGCGCTTCATGTCGGTGTTCCACAGGGTCTGGTAGCCCTCGCGCCCGCCCCAGAAGACGTAGCCGGCGCCGTCCAGCTCTTTGGTCACCTCCAGCGCCTTTTTGACCTGGGCGGCGGCAAAGGCGAAGGCGTCGGCATTGGGGCTGGTGGCCGCCCCGTGCATGTACCGCGGATTGCTGAACAGATTGGCCGTGCCCCACAGCAGCCGGATGCCGGTCCGCTGCATCTCCTCTTTGACCACCTTGACGACGGCATCGAGGTTGCGGTTGGTTTCGGCCAGTGTCTTGCCCTCGGGGGCGATATCGCGGTCATGGAAGCAGAAGAAGGGTGTGCCCAGCTTCTCCATGAACTCGAAGTCCACGCGGACCCGATTGCAGGCGTTTTCCACTGTATCTTGAGGGCCTTCCCAGGGGCGGAACATGGTGCCCGGGCCGAACGGGTCGCTTCCCGTGCCCCGCATCGTGTGCCAATACGCCACACTGAAGCGGAGTTGGTCGCGCATCGGCTTGCCCTCGACCAACTCGTCCGGGTTGTAATGCCGGAACGCCAGCGGGTTCTTCGACTTCGGTCCTTCGTATGCGATCTTGCCGATTTCGGGGAATGCTGCCATAAGACGAATCTCCATGCCTGGAATAACCAGCCACCAGAGGGCCCGATCCGGTACAAGGACCCCAGTATAGCCGCAGCGCGCAATCGCCGACAGGGCCCGGGACCTGCCCCTCCCATCATCCCGGGCCGGGCCGAAAGGCGCCTCCTCGGCAGGCACTGCCGCCGCGGCCCGGCGAGCCCAGGCCCGTCATAGCCGCGCTATCAGGCGCTCGGCCTCGGCAGGGCTTATGGGCACCAGCAGGGCGGCGGCCAAACGGAGCGGATCCACCGCCGCATCGCGCCAGCCGGGGTCTATAGCGCCCTCTCCGGGGGCCCGGGCCGCCGCCGCAATCCCCACGGCGTGCAGTTCCTCGGCAGCCAGCCAACAGGCTCGAAACAAGTCGCCTTGGGCCAAAGTGGCGACGATGCGGCTGCGGGAAAGGCATGGATTGCTTGGCCACGCCCCGCCGCCTGCCGACACAGGCAACAAACACAGCTTCAAGAGGGCGTAGGCTCGGGGGGGATGGACATGGCTGCCCTCGGGGGGTTGCGGCCCCGATGGCTCGGCCGGCCGGTCGGCTGCCGTCAACCCGAAGAAGAGTTCCTCGATCCGCGGGTCGGCGGTTTCGGCCGACAGAAAACCGCACACTGCGGAAAGCGTGGCCCAGCGGGCCGAGGCCAGCGGCAGGCGGGCCAGGGCCAGGGCGGCGCCTGCTTCGAGTTGCGCCAACAGGGCCGCCGTCCACGTGTGGGCCAAACCCGTTTCCACACCGGTGTGCCGGGGCAGCGGCGTTTGCTCCCCGGGTGCCCAGGCTGAAGGGAGGGGCGGACGCGACGGAGCGCGTCCCTCCACTGGCTCCCCGGGTGGCAAAGCCGAGGCCAAAGGCCGCCCCACAGGCAGGCGCAACGGGCCAACGTCCGGGTCCATGATGGCTGCCACGGCGGCCGCCAACTCGAACTCCCGGCTGCCATCGTTTGCCAGGTCGAACCACTCGGCCGACAGGCGAGGAAACCCCGATTGAGGCGCGCATGTCGGCAACGTGTGCTGCGTAGCCAGGTGGCGGATGAGCCGGCCGAGGGCTTGGAGGACTTGGGCCATGCCAGCCGCATCCGCAGGGCCGCTTGCCCGCTCCGCCGCGTCCACCGCCTGGCGGAGGAGATCCAATTGGGACGAAACGGCTTCATCCCACCCCCCGGCGTACACGTCCATCCACGCCGAGGCCTGCCGGAGCAGGTGGGACTGCGCATGGGCACTGGGTTGCGGGGCGTAACGGTCGGCCATGGGCCTTCCACCCCCGAGCAAGGGGAAGGGCATCCGAAAATCTCCCTGCCTCCAATAGGGTTAATGCCGGCGGGGAGGAGTCGGTGAAATCGGCCGACCGGTTTTCCGCGGAATCACCCCTCGGGGGCCGGTTTGAACCGGCCTGTTCGGTCAACAAGCGGTGGGGTACAATTCCGCCGCGCTTGTCCGCGTCGAGTACCAGCAGAGGGGCGCGCCTCGGAAGATACAACTCTTTGCAGCTCAAGATGTTGCGCTACTGGACCGCTGGCGAATCCCACGGCAAAGCCCTGGTGGCTATGGTGGACGGATTCCCTGCGGGCGTCGAGATTCGCACCGAGCCGATCGATGCCGAACTCCGGCGGCGCCAAGGGGGTTATGGTCGGGGTGGTCGGCAGCGGATCGAGGAGGACCACGTCGAGCTGCTCAGTGGCACATGGCGTGGCCGGTCGCTGGGCAGCCCTGTGGCGATGGCTATCTACAACAAGGACTACAAGATCGAGCGGCTGGAGGACCTCGATCGGCCCCGTCCCGGCCACGCGGACCTCAGCGGGGCGATGAAGTACCTGTCGCCCATCCGGGGGGTGTTGGAGCGGGCCAGTGCCCGCGAGACGGCGGCCCGGGTGGCTGTGGGGGCCTTGTGCAAGCAACTGCTCCAGCCGCTGGGGGTCGAGGCCTTTGGCTACGTGGTCGAGGTGGGGTCGCTGCGGATTCCGCCGCGCCCGGGGTCGCTCGACCAGCAACGCCAGTGGCGGGATGCGAGCATCATCTATTCGTTGGATCCGGACCGCGATGCGGAAGTCCGCCACCTGGTGGACCAATGCCAGAAGGCGGGCGACACGCTGGGGGGCGTGGTCGAGGTTCGGGTGGAAGGGGTCCCTTTTGGCCTGGGCTCGCACACCCAATGGGACCAGAAGCTTGATGGCCGGTTGGCCCAAGCGGTCATGTCGATCCAGGCCATCAAGGGGGTGGAGATCGGCCTGGGTTTCGAGGCTGCCCGGCGGCGTGGCTCCGAGGTCCACGACCCGATCCGCTACGACCCCACGCAGGCGGAAACGCCGACGTTGGGCTTTGTGCGCCCGACGAATCATGCCGGCGGGCTCGAAGGGGGGATGAGCAACGGCCAGCCGATCGTGTTGCGGGCGGCCATGAAGCCGATCAGCACGCTGGCCCGGCCGCTGGAATCGGTGAACCTCCGCACGCGGCAGCCGGAAAGCGCCGCTTACGAGCGGAGCGATGTCTGTGCGGTTGCGGCGGCCAGCGTCATCGTGGAGAACGTGGTGGCCTTCGAGATCGCCCGGGCCGTGGTCGATAAGTTCGGGGGCGACAGCCTGGCCGAACTCCGCGCCCGCTGGGAGTTGTTTCATCGGTTGGCCCGCCAGGGTCCCGCCTGGCCATGATACGGCGGCGGCCTGCGGGTGGCTGCCGGGTGCCGCAGGACCGCCAAAGCGGCCGCCGATCGGCCCCAAAAGAAATTGCGTAACTGGCACAAGTACGGAGACCAGCGGAGGAACACGGATGTTCCGGCTGCACGACCAAACGCGGCGGCAGGTGCACGTGGTTCTTTTCGGGGTATTGTGCCTCGTGCCCACGGCAGCCATGGTGGGATGGGCGGTTTGGCTTCGCTTGCCGTGGTACGTGGCGGGTCAGGCGGAGCGACTAGGCTTGCACCTGGGGCTGGAGGTGCGCCTGGACGGCATTCGGCACCCGCGTCCCGGCATGACGGTGTACGAGGGGCTGGAACTGCGTGCGCCGGCCACAGGCCGGCCCATCCTGCGGTGCGCGCGGCTGGAGGCCCGCTGGCAGACGGATCTGGATTTCGCCCGGCAGCCGCGCCGGTTCTTGATGCTCAAGACGCCTGGGGTCGAGGTATTTGCGGAACAGCGCCAGGAGTGGCCGCGGATGCTGGACCGTTTGCTGGCCGGCCGCCTAGGCTGGCCGGAGGCGTGCGTGCGACTCGAGGCGGCAGAGGTGGAACTGGCGGGCCAACCCGACTTGCCGAAACTGGCCGGGGTGCAAGGCCGGTTCGAGTCGCTGGCGCGGGGGACGTGGGCGGGGCTGGCATTTCCGTCCGATGCTCCGGGCGGCCGGCTGGCCACCGTGTGTTTCAGCCGGGATCAACAGTCGGCGGCAAGCGGCCTGCATGTGCGGGTCGAAACGGGGCAGGGCGCGGTGGCCTGCGCGCTACTGGCGTTGGGCTGGCCCGAGTTCGGCCTCTGGGGACCGCAGGCCCGTTTTTCGGGGACGATCGAGGCCGAGCACACGGCCGGCGCGTGGGACGGCGAGGTGGCAGGCCACTTCTCTGGCGTGGATCTGGATCGATTGGTGACGCAGCGGTTTCGCTGGACGCTCAGCGGCACGGCGCAGGTCTTTGTGGACCAAGCCCGCATCCGCCGCAGCCGGCTGCAGCAGGCGGCCGGCTGGGTGGTGGTCACCCAGGGGGGCGCCATCAGCCGGGCGCTATTAGAGCGGGCGGCGGAGCATTTGGGTATGGCAGTGCCCAGCCAGACCACCCCCGAGCCCATTCAACCCTTCGAGCAACTCGGTTTCTGGTTCGCTTTGGAGGAGGGGAATATCCGCATTCAGGGGCGATGCCCGCTGGACCGGGCCGACGGCACGTCGGTTATCGTGGGCCGGCAGGGGCCGCTCCTGGCCGGCACGGAACCCAAACCCTTGCCCTTGGTACAGTTGGCGCGCATGGTCGCGCCGGCCGGGGTGACCGAAGTGCCCATCTCGGCCGAGACGGCCTGGCTGGTCGAGCGCGTGGAACTGGTCCCGGAATCGCCAGCGGTGGCCAGCCGGGGGCAGGTCTCTCAAGTGCGATAAGATAACGCGGCGCGGCGGCCGGAATGAGACCGCCGCCGGAATACCGCGCGGTTCTCTAAGGCGTATGGCTGCGCGCGGGATGCCTGCGCTCCAAAATGGGGCGCGTGCACTTCAGTGCCCGATAGCTGGTTTGTCGGGTAGGCTGGCCCTATGATGACTTGCAGGGGCTTGGGGGTTTAGGAGAAGGCTATGTCGGATAGCGTCAGGCGGCGGTTGGGGCTCGGGTTGGCGGCGCTGGTTTTGGGCTTGGGTTTGGCTGCGCCGGTGGAGGCCCAGGTCCGCGTTCGGGGCGAGGCCTTTGTGGGCGAGCCGTTCGGCGTGGGGCGCCTGGAGATCGATCTTCCCGAGACGCTCTTGCCCGAGCCGCTGGGGGCCGACGGGTTGGGCTTGGAGGAGCAGGGCGGGCGGGTATTGTATCCGGCCATCGAGGCGCAGCGCCTGCCCCGCCTGGTGCGCGACGCGCTGGCGGGGGCCCGCCGGCCGGCGCTGCGCCTGTTGGGCGAGGTGATCGATCGGCCCGGCCGGGTCAATATCTACTTTCTTTTTCGCGGCAAAGAGCCTTTGCGCCTGGTGCTGTTGTCCCAGCGGCGGGATGGGCTGGTGGTGGCGCCCACCGCGCAGGCGCGTGCCCACCGGCGCTTGCTTTTGGCGTGGTGGAAGCACTACACGGCGGCCGCTCCGTTCTGGCAGCAGCGGCCCGACTATCCGCCGCTGGTGGAGAACTACTTGCAAGCGATGCTTTCCCGCCGGCTGGGGCTGCCCCTGCCCCGCAAGCCCGACGCCGAGTCGTGGCTGGACATGCTGGCCGACGAACTGGGCTTGATGGCCGGCACCGAAGCGGTGCGCCTGGCCTACCAGCGCCAGCGCCTGTTGGGGGGCAAGAGCGGGGAACCGCTGGCCGCGTTGCCTGTGCCGGCCCCGATCGACCTGGGCCGCACGCCCCCGCCGCCTGTGGCCGGCGATGTCGCTATCGAGCCCTTGGCCCGGCGCGTGCCCGAAGAGTGCTTTTACGTCCGGTTTGGCAGTTTCGCGAATTTCCTCTGGTTCCAGGACACGCTGGCGCGGTGGAATGGCGACTTGCAGAATCTGGTGGCGCGGCGCGGCCTGGATACCGGGGCGCGCCAGCGGTTCGAGGAGCAACTGGGGCTGGAGACGACGGCCATGGCCCGGCTGCTGGGCGGGCTGGTGGTGGCCGACGTGGCCATCATCGGCACCGATTTGTTCCTCAGCGAAGGGGGCGCCTACGGCGTGGTGTTCCAAGCCAAGCAGCCGGGTGTGCTGGCCAACGACCTGGCCCAGCAGCGGCGGCAGCGCCTGCGGCCAGGCTCCGGGGTGAGCGAAGAGCACCACCTGATTGCCGGGCGCGAGGTCTCGCTATTGGCGTCGGCCGACGGCCGGTTGCGGTCGTTCTACGTGGCCGATGGCGATTTCCATTTCGTGACCACCTCGCGGTGGCTTGCCCAGCGGTTCTTGGAGGTGCGGCAGGGCGGAGGCAGCCTGGGCGATTCGGCCGAGTTCCGCCATGCACGGTCGCTTCTGCCCCTGGCCCGGCAGGACGCGGTGTTCGCGTATTTGTCCAGCGGGTTTTTCCGCAATCTGGTCTCGCCCCGCTACCGGATCGAGATGATGCGGCGGATGCAGGCCACGGCGGACATCGAGCTGGCGCAACTGGCCCTGCGCGCCGCAGCGGCGGAAGGCCACTCGGTACGCACGCTCGAGGGCCTGGTGGCGGCGGGCTTCCTTCCGCCGGGTTTCGGCCAGCGGGCCGATGGAAGCCGGACCCTGCTGGAGCCGGCGGGCCAGGCCCGGGATTCGCTCCGCGGGCGCAAGGGGTATTTCCTCCCCGTGCCCGACGTCGAGGTGCCGGCCGTCACCCCGGAGGAAGCCGAGGCCTACGCCCGATTGGCCGGCTTCGCCCGGGAGCACTGGCAGCGGTTCGACCCGATCATGGTGGGCATCCAGCGCCAAAGCCAGGCCGGGCCGCGCGAGCGGATCGTCATCGACCTCCGCATGAGCCCCCTTGCCCGCGAGAATTACGAGCGGCTGATGGAGGCGCTGGGCCCGCCGGCCAGCAAGCATCTGGCTCCTGTGCCGGGCGACTCGATCGCCGCCGAGGCGGTGCTCCGCAAGGCGCGCCTCTTTGGCGGGCTCCAGTTCGTGGCCCCCACATGGCAGCCGCCGCAAGGGCCCATCGCGCTTATCGAGCGACTCCGCCAGGTGGTCGTGGGCTACGTGGGTACCACGGGCGAGTTGGAATGGCTGGATCGGCTGAACCGCTTTCTGGAAAAGGCTCCGCCCGACGCCGCCGGCTATGCCCAAGGCCGGTTCGGACTGTGGCGGCGGCAGACCGGCGAGTTCACGGTGTACTCGTTCCACCGCGATGTGCTCGAAGAGGTGACCCGCCAGTTGCGATGGGTCGAGGCCCCGCAGCCGGCCCAACTGTGGGTCCGGGCGGCCGATCTTTCCAATGCCCGGCTGACCCCCTTCCTCAATCAATGGGGCTACCAGCGGACCCGCGATACCTCGCTGGGCAACCTGCGGCTGCTGCATCAGATGAGCCAGCAGCTTCATGTGCCGGGGCCGGAGGCGCAGGCCGCGGCCGAGGCGCTCTTGGGTGCCCGGCTGATCGACCCGCTAGGCGGGCGCTATGTGTACCGCAGCAGCTCCGGCCGGCCCGGCGGCTGGACCACCACGGCATTGGAAAACGCATCCGCCGGCCAAAGCCCGCCTGCCGGTTATCGGGCTCCGCCTTTGGACTGGTTCCGGGGCCTGAACCTGGATGCCACGCTGGAGCCGGCCGGCCTGCGGGCCCACGCGGAACTGGAGATGGAAATGCCGGCCCCCGAGCCGGGCCCGTAAGGGCCCGGTGGAGCTAGCCATTTAGCAACGCCCGTCAATGGGCGTGGCGGGGCATCACCAAGAACGGCCGGCCGGAACGCTCCCACCGGGGCGTTCCCCAGACGTCCGTTCACGGGCGTTTGCCGCCGCAGGCGGCCACAAGGCCCGACGTTTACGCCGGGTTTCACAAGGGCCCGCATGAATCGTCTTATGGTGCGGAGACGGCCCCCTGTCAGGCCCGTTTACGGGCCTCCTCGTTACGCCAACCGAAGCGCAGTCGGTGGATTGTGAACGCGGCGGATGGGCGTGCAAGCTTCAGTCGGCAGACGAGCCCCCTGAAGGGGGCTGACATTGCACCGGATTGGGAGGCGGGTGTCTCGGGCGGCCGAACCCGGCCTGAAGGCCGGGCCTATGGGCCGCCTGTCGGCGGCAAGGCCCGTAAACGGGCCTGTGTTGCAGGGCCGCGGGCGTCAATCGCCCTCCGCATCGGCCGGGCACCCAGCGGTAACGCCCGTCAACGGGCCTGTGTGCCAAGCAACGCCGCTTGCGACTGCTGTGTCCCCAGCGCAGCATCCGGCCCGAAAATGGAGCCGGCGGCAGCTCGGGCCTGGCTACACATCGCGCAGGGCGACGAACTCGGCCAGTTGCACCAGGGTATCGCGAATGGGCGAAGGGGGCAGCGGTTCCAGGGCCTGTTGGGCGAGCCGAACCTGGGCGCGGGCCTGGGCCTCGGCGTAGGCCAGGGCCCCGTAGCGCTGGAGCCACGGCGCCAGGGCTTCGGCCGCATGGCCGTCGCTTTCGCGGAGGATGGCCAGCACCTCGTCGCGTTCGGCCGGCGCTACCCGGGCCAACAGCGAGATCACCGGCAGTGTGGGTTTCTGCTTGAGGAGGTCGGTCCCCAGCGACTTGCCGACCACGGCCTCGCTGCCGCGGACATCCAAGAGGTCATCGACGATCTGGAAGGCCACGCCCAGATGCCGGCCGTATTGGGCCAGGGCTTCCACCTGCGGCACGGTCCCCCCGGCAAAATAGGCCCCCAGGCGGCAGCAACACGAGCACAGTTCGGCGGTCTTGGCGGCGACGATGTCCAGGTACTCGGCCTCGGAAAGCTCGAAATTGCCCCGCGTGCCCACCTGCCGCAGCTCTCCCTCGCACATCACGCGCACGGCCTCACTGACCACGCGGCAGACGTAGAGGCTATCCAGGCGTGCGGCCAGGCACACGGCCCGGGCAAAAAGGTAGTCGCCCAACAGTACGCTGGCCTCGTTGCCGAATCGCGAGTTGACCGTCTCCAGGTGGCGGCGGACCACGGCCTCGTCCAGCACGTCGTCGTGGATGAGGGTGGCGGTATGGATCAGTTCGACCACGGCGGCCAGCACCGGGTGTTCGGCCCCCAGGGTCCCGGCGGCCTTGCCCGACAAAAGCACCAGCGCCGGCCGCAGCCGCTTGCCGCCCAACTGGAAGCCGTGCCGCACCAGGGCATCGACGAAGGGGAAGTCGCTGTGGAGTTCGCCCCGGAGGATGGCCTCGACCTCTTGGAGTTCGGCCTGGACCGGGGCGTACAGATCGCGCAACCGGTCGGCAGCGGACGGGCCTGGGCGGGTCGCTGGGCTCATTCGACGGTTCCCGATGATTGGCGCACGTAGTGGCCGCTCCGCCCTCCCCACTTTTCTTCCAGCCGCACGTGTTCGATCACCATAGCCCGATCCGCCGCTTTGCACATGTCGTAGATGGTCAGGGCCGCCACGCTGGCCGCCACCAGCGATTCCATTTCCACGCCGGTGCGGGCGGTGGCGCGGGCTTCGGCCTCGATGGCGACCGATTCAGAATCCGGGAAGGCAAACCGCAATTCCACGTGGTCCAGGGGGATGTTGTGGCACAGGGGGATGAGCGAGGCGGTTTGCTTGGCGGCCAGGATGCCGGCCAGGCGGGCGGTCTCCAACACGCTGCCCTTGGCCGTGCCCCCGAGCCGGATGCGCTCCTGTGTGGCCGGCTGCATCCGCACCCGGGCCGACGCCCGAGCACACCGCACGGTAACGGGTTTGTCCCCCACGTCCACCATGCGGATCGCCCCCTCTGGGCTCAGGTGGCTCAGCT
>JBBIQF010000156.1:0-1372 GCA_037442445.1 Planctomycetaceae bacterium | reverse complement strand
CCTTGGCACCTAAAAACAAGTAATTTTAAAGACTGCGGGATGGCACGTCGAGGGGCCGCCCTTGAAGCCCGCCCTATCCGGGGGGAAAGGATCCCCGCAACGGCAGGCGGCTGCCGCCCATTTGGGCCAGCGCGGCGGCAAGTTACTCCGGCGGCGCTGGGGATAGCCCTTGACGCCAGCGGGCGATCTCGCCAAGGCCGATGGCTTCCGGGAACTCGACCAGCCGGGCAATCCAAACCCCCTGCCGGGCCACTTCCACCATCACTCGGCCCTGGGTGAACTCTTCGGGCATGTCGGTCAAGTCTGCCCTGCGGCGATAGATGACGCCATAGCGGCAACCCAGGGCCTCCTCGGGTCGCCAGCGGTTCCAACCCACCAGGGTTACTTCCCGGTCGGTCAGCGATGCCGAGGTGATCTGGATGCCCGGGGCCTGGTAGGGGGCCAGATTGGGCGCAAATAGCAGTTTTCCGCCTGCGGCGTGCCGGGCGCCCTCGGCCAGGAGCGGCTCGGTAAGGCCTGCGCCCCAATAGTCCACCTCGAATCCCAAACGTTCTGCACCCGCCAGCCCGCCCACCAGCAGGCTGTAATGGCTCAACTGGCACGGGTGATAGAGCACGATGCCGCAGCCTTGCAGCGCCAGGCCCACAGTGGCGGCCAGCCCCACAAGCCGGCGGCGGGCTTGCACGCGGGGATGCTCGAGCAGCCAGCGGACCCCCACCCCGGCCCCGAGCGCCCAAAGCGGGAACACCGGGAGGAACAGCCGTTCGCCGTCGTACACCGGGGTGCCGGGCAGGCAGAACACGGCCAAGAGGAACAGGCCCAAAAGTTCCGCCAGGGCCAGGCCGGCCGGCGCGCGGGCCAAACGCCGCCGCGCCCACCAGCCCACCAACCCCAGCACCAGAAGCCCAGCGGGCAGCGTGAGCAAGAATAGCACCGGGGCATAATGGCGGGGGACCTCCCGGTCGGCCCAGACCTGCGCCCAATAGAACACGTGAATGGGCTGGCGCTGGCTGCCGCTGGCCAGATAAAGCCGCAAATGGCCCCAGGGGGCCAGCCACAGCCAGGGCCAGGCGGCGTACAAGGTGAGTATGCCAGCGGCCAGACAGGCGGCCAGCGGAACCAGCACACGCCGCCGCAATCGCCACACCAGCCAGGCCGTTACAGGCACGGCCATCAGTACCCCGTGGAGGCGTACCAGCATGGCCAGTCCCCAAACCGCACCGGCCAGGGCGAACCGCCACCAGCGGGCAGAGCGGGCTTCGGCGCTGGCCACGGCGGCTGCCGCCGCCGTGACCGCAAGCGCGGTAAACATGTCCAGGGCTGCCAGGTGGGCATGGCCGAACATGCGGGGCACCAGGGCCACACTGGCTGC